>JBGQKF010000158.1:0-8988 GCA_041499435.1 Gammaproteobacteria bacterium | reverse complement strand
CGTCGCTGGATACAACCCGGCCAGCGCGCGCCCGACCCGTTCACGCCTTGACGCACCAGCCGCGAGCGTCACCTCGTCTTTCAGATTGAGCGTCTGTGCCACGTGTCCGTGATCGAAGATGACGAGGTTCTCCGCGAAGGTCTCTACATCGGCCGGATCATGCGTAATGAGCAGCATCGGCACGCGGAAGCGCTGCTGGGTCTGATCGAGCTCGTTACGTACCCGTTCGCGCAGTAACGGATCGAGCGCGGAGAGCGGCTCATCCAGCAGCAGCAATTCAGGCTGCCGGATCAATGCTCGCGCCAGTGCGACACGCTGCCTCTGGCCGCCCGATAGATTGCGTGGGAAGCTCCGCGCATATGGCGTCAGCTCGAACAGCGACAAAAACTCCGCGACGCGCGCGCCGGCGTCGCTGCGGCCGCCTAGGCCAAAGCCGACGTTCCTCTCGACGTCGAGATGCGGAAACAGCGCGTAGTCCTGAAACACGAAACCGACGTTGCGCGATTGCGGCGGCACATCCACGCCCGCACTCGAGTCGAACAGCACACGCTCGCCGATCTGAATACGTCCGGCATCGGGCTGCAGCAGCCCAGCGATGCACTGCATGGTGATGCTTTTTCCGGAACCCGACGGACCGAACACGACGATGCGATCGTGCTCGGCTGAGAAGCCCACCTCGAGCTCGAACTCGCGGTCGAGCGAGCGCAGCGTCTTGCGAATGTCGACGCGGACCTTCATGCGTGCGCAGGCTTGAGCAGACGCCCCGAGCCCATGAGGATCGCGACCACCACGACAGAGGTCAGCAGCACGAGAAAGTTCGCGAGGTCGTCCTGCCCCGCCTGCACCGCGTCGTATACCGCCAGCGATAACGTCTGCGTCTTGCCGGGGATATTGCCGGCAACCATGAGCGTGGCGCCGAACTCGCCCATGGCCCGTGCAAAGGCGAGCATGGTGCCGGCGAGAATGCCGCGCCATGCCAACGGCAAGGTAACGCGTACGAAGACACCGAGCTCGGAGACGCCGAGCGTGCGCGCCGCGTTCTCCAGTTGCGTATCAACGCCCTCGAACGCTGCCCGCGCAGACTTGAACACCAGCGGAAAGGCCACGATCGCAGAGGCGAACACCGCCCCCTGCCAGGTGAACATGAGGTTGACGCCGAAGGTGTCCCAGAGCCAGCCGCCGATCCACCCGCGCCGACCGATCAGCACGATCAGGTAATAACCCAGCACCGTGGGCGGCATGACCAGCGGCAGGGTGCACAGCGCGTCGACCAGCTCGCGTCCGAAGAAGCGATGCCGCGCCAGGAGGAATCCGCAAAGTCCGCCTGACAGGAGCGCCAGCAGCGTGGCAATGCCCGCCACCTTCAGCGTGAGCGCGAGCGGAGTGAAGGCTTGGCCGAGCATTCCGCAATTCTAATGGATTGGAGTGTTACGGACGGCGAAATCCATACTTGTCCAGCACCTTGCGTCCGGCATCGGAGCGCACGAACGCGATGAAGTCGAGCGCGCGGTTCTCGTTGCCATATCCTTTGACGGCGGCAATCGGATAAACGATCGGCTGCTCGGTGGGAACCTCGAACGCCGTGTGCACGCTGACGGGCGACACCGATGCATCGGTGAGATACACGAAGCCGGCCTCGACCTCCCCACGAAAAACATAATCCAGGCTCTGCCGCACATTCTGTGTATAGATGTACTTGGGCTCAAGCACACTCCAGAGGCCCGCTTTCTCCAGCGCGGCCTTGGTGTAACGCCCTACCGGCACGGTCTCTGGATTGCCCAGTGCGATGCGCTGCACTTGCGCCTGCGTGAGATCCTGCAACGTCGAGATCTGCAGCTTGGAATCTCCCGGCGTAATGAGCAACAGTTTGTTCACCGCGAAGTCGGCACGCGAGTCGCGCGATATCAGGTTTTGTTTCTGCGCGCGGTTCATGGTCTCTGCGTCGGCCGAGGCGAACACATCCGTGGGCGCTCCGCGCGCGATCTGCTGCAGCAACTGTCCCGAAGCGCCGAAGTTGAACAGCACGCGGGTGCCTGGATGCTCCTTCTCATAGGCTTTGCCGATCTCCTGGAACGCGTTGGTGAGGCTGCTCGCCGCAGACACCAGCAAGTCCGCCGCTGTGCATGGCGCGCACAGGCATAGCGCAAGGCATCCGGCAAGCACGCGCATGCCGCGCTCAGAAATCGACTTGGGCGCGCGTCGTGATTGCATTTTCATAGTCCGTCATCTTCCCGTTCACTACCACGGGTGAATCGAATTTGGTATGGATGAGATTGACGACGAAGCGGGTATACAAATTAGGCTGCCACTTGAGGCCCAGGGTCCACGCCTGCGCGCCGTTGGTCGAGGTTGTGATATTGGGGAAATTAGGACTGGTGCCGAGCCGGCCTGTGTTGACTGAATTGCTGTTGTTGAAATCGCTGCCGTCGAACCAGCTGTAGCGAGCGTTCAATTCCCAGTATCCCCATGAGCCCGACTCGCCCATGACGAAGTTGTTGCGCGGGCGCGGGCGCACGAAGGTGCCTTCGCGATAGAAGTCCGAGTAGTTCTCACCGGTGAGGGCCCAGCCGACGGTAACGTAGGCGGCTTTCAGGCTCCGGTCGTAGGAGAGCGCCGGCGTGGGCGATTCCCGTGTGCCCTCATAACGAACCACGACATAGTCGCCCTGTATCTTGAAGTTGCGCCACGCGAACGCGGCTTCGTAATCGACGAAGGTACGGTTGATGTTGCTCGAAGTGCCGCTCGCAGAGTTGAATGGCGCAGGAATGAAGAAGGTCAGCCCGCGCGCTTCGGTTTGAACGGTGGAGGCACGCGCCGGATTTGCGCCGCTGTTGACGGCACTGCCTTTCTTGTAGGTGCCGCCCAGATGCACCACGGTGTCCTGCCAGCCGAAGGATTGCGCGAAGTTGTTCACCAGCCGCAACGTGTAATCCTTGCCATCCGCTTCGGCCTCCTGCAGGTTGCCCTGCGCCTCGTCGACCGCCTGACCGGTGCCATTGGTGAGTGCTGCGCTGTAGAAGAGCCCCGCAACCGCCTCGCCGAACACCATCACGCCGCGGTCGTAGGTCAGATTGCCGAACAGGCTCTGCGTCAACGCGCGCTCCAGGAAATCGGTCTGCAGATCGAGCATGGTGTTATCCAGCCCGATAAACGGTTTGAACTGGCCAATGCGAAAACGTACGTTAGGCTGGAACCAGTTCAAGTCTACGTAGGCAAAAGTCAGGATCGGCGTCGAGGTCGACTGGCTGGGGTTGGTGTTCTGATTGGCAAACTCCTCTTCGACGTAGACGCCGTAGTAATCCAGCAGCGTGGCGCCGACGCCGATCCGTGCACGCCGAACGCTGAAGGTGTTGGCGTCCGCGAAATCAGGTGTGTACGCGCGGTAATCGCCTTGCGCCCGGGCGCTCACCTGCATCTTCCAGCGTCCACGCGGATCCTCGAACACCAGTCCGGGGCCGAGATATGCGCGCACACCCGATTGCTCGATCTTGGCGTCCGTAGCGGCCGCTTGCTCCTGCACTTCCGCGACACGTCCCTTCAGCTCATTGATCTGCTTGTTCACATCCTCGGAAGCGGCCGGCCGGCGTGCATTGCGCGCCACTTCGGCGCGCAATTGCTCCACCTCCCGCAAGATCGCATCCATCCGCCTTTCCAGCCGTTGCACACGCTCCTCGTCGTCGCCCGGCTGCTGCGCGTAGCCGTACGGCGTCGACAGGAGCGCACCGTACAAAGCCACGCCCCCCAATGCGGCATGACGCCGCACGATCCCGTCACACACGTTTCCCCCTCGTGCAAAGTCTTGCTTCGTTATATATTTCTGTTTACAACGCAAGGCGCGTCAGCTCATAGCGTTTTCTCCTACGGTTAGCTTCGCTGCCGGGGCGGCTGAATCCGTCGGCCGCACAGTGGTGGATTCGCCGACCGGCCGTCCGCTCGATATATACAAATGAATACAGCGTGCAACTTACAAGATGAAAGCCGCGACGTCAACCACGGCTATGGCGCGGCCGATCGAGCCTCACTCTTTCGGGGGCGACGGTAAGGCACTATCATTGCCCCATCCTTTTGAGGCGATGGAATATGGATCCAACTGACGACGAGCGCAGCCGCAACCCCGACCCGGACTGGAAACGTACGCTCACCTCGGAGCAATATCGGGTATTGCGCGAAGAAGGGACCGAGCGGCCCTTTTCCAGCCCGCTCAACCGCGAAAAACGCAACGGAACCTACGTGTGCGCCGGTTGCCGACAAGCGCTGTTCACCTCAGACATGAAGTTCGACAGCGGCACCGGCTGGCCGAGTTTTTCCACGTGCATCCCCGGCGCGTTGGACACCAAGCTGGACCGCAAGCTGTTCGTTACGCGCACTGAGTACCACTGCGCCCGCTGCGGGGGGCATCAGGGCCACGTGTTCGAGGACGGCCCCGAACCAACCGGCCAGCGCTGGTGCAACAACGGGGTGGCTCTGCGGTTCGAACCCGATCAACAGGGGTAGGTCAGGGATTTCAGCGCTCGAAGCTGAGCGAGATGGAGCCGTCCTCGTTGCGCAGCACCAGGCCGGTCTTGGATAAGCCGGCACGGGTGATGCGTTCGAGAGAGTCGATGTACAGATAGTCGATCTGGCTGGGATCGGACTGCTGGGCGTCGTGGGTGATGAGAAAACCATTCTCCGCCCATTCGATCTTGCCCGGTGCGCGCAGCCGATAGCGCCCGGTGAACGCGCTTGCCGCGCCGTATCCACTCACCCGCCCGTCGGTCTCGAGCCGCAGGTTGCCCCGATACTTGGGCGGCAGCGCCATTTCCTTATTGTCGCGGATCATGCGCGTAAGCCGCCAGTCGACACCGTATACCGGGTCGCTCGGTGCCCGCGCCGCGGGATCGGGCTGCGGAGCAGCCGGTTTGGCCTCCGCTTGCTCAGGGGTTTCCGCCGATTCGAGCGACAACGAAGCCGCGATCTGCGCGCTGCGCTCGCGCGTGAGCCGGATCATGCACTCACGCACCTTGTTGCCGCGATCCGAGTCGGGCAGGGTGTCACGGCTGCCGCCGCACTGACGATCGCGCTCGGCGAAGAACCGCCGCTGCGCGCGATCGAAAGCGCGCTGCGCCTTGGCGCGTTGCTCGCGGGTGTGCATCGCTTCCAGGCTGTCGCGCCCCAGCTTTGCCTTGTACAACAGATCGCGCTCCGCATCGGCGAGCGCGCTGTCGAGGCATGCGCTCAAGCCCGCTTGCGTGGGCGAGCGATCGGCACACTCCTCCATCGCGCTGGCGGCGAGAACCGGCGCAACCGCTGCGACGGCGAGCCCCATCGCAATCGCCGCGATGCAGCCGCGTCTAAGCCTCAAGGAAACGAGGGGATGGTGAGAGCGGTTTCGCAAAGTTAGCTGAGTACCGGGTCGTCTGCGATGCGACGTGTAACGCGACGCCGCGTTCAGCGCTGCACCGGCGTTACTGCGATCTTAGTCTACGGGCCGCGACTCGTCCTGGTGCGCTACTCCTGGAGCCTGAACGCCACCGGTATGTCGATTGCGAACTCGCGGCCGCGCAGCGCATCCGGAAGATTCGGCAGGGGCATCGCGTCCTTCACCATTTTCATGGCCTGGTCGTCGAGAACCTCGAAGCCGCTGCTGTGTACGACGCTCAGTGCTTTCAGGTTGCCGTCGGCGGCGATCTGCAGCTTGAGCTCCGCAGTCCCTTGCCAACGGCGCAGCATCGCCATGCGCGGATAGACTTTCTTCTTCGCCACGGCGTTCGAAACGACGGCGCCGTATTCGCGCAGGACACCGGAGTCTAGTGCAGGCGCCGGCGCCTGCACACGCGGCGGTGGTGGCGCGGGCGCGGGAGGCGGAGCCTCTACCTGCGGCTGCGGAGGCGGCTCGGCACGCGGCGGAGCAGTCACCTGCGGCTCCGGCTGGGCGGGCCGCTGTGGCACCACGATGGACTGCGCGGGCGGCGGCGGGGCCTGCCTCTCGACCACGGGCGGGGGCTCGGGTTTCGGTTCTGGCTTGATCTCCGGGACGGGCGGCGGCGGCACCGGCCGCGGCAGTGCCTTGACCACCGGCGGTAGCGGCAGCGGCGGCGGCGCTTCGACTGTCAGTAAAGGCGCAGGCGGCTTGGGCGCAAGCTCCACCGTCAGCGGCGGGGGCACCTTGGGCTCAGGTACGCGCAGGTTCGGCAGGAGGACGATCGCCACCGCATGAATCAGCAGCGAGACCGCCAGCGCGATCTTCACCGACGGCAGCCGGTACCAGCTGGTGGGTGCGTCCAGTGCTGCCCAGGGGAGCTCTAACGTGGTCATCCTGCGAATGTTTCTAGAGTGAGTCTGCCGCTCGGTAGTTTGGGGCCGCTGCATAAACTGCAACGGCACTGCGGACCAATAGCTTACCGCGACGCGCGCCCGGCTGCGACGGGTCTGCCCGACAAAAAAAAGGCAGCGATCGGCGCCGCCGATGCTGCCTCAATCTCGAAGGGGCGCTCCCCGTACACCAATCAACCAGCGGAAGAGCACCTACGCTGTATTCTACAGGATATAGCGATGCGGTCAAGGAAATCCGCTCGGAATTCTTTTCGCTGCATCGCGGAACCGGCGTGCCGACGGCCCGATAAGAGTACGTTTGCCACCTGGGATGCACGCCAGCCGGCGGCCCTGATTGCGGTGCGCAAATATGCGCTAACGCACCGCCATCAGGCGGGTGAATTCGGCCAAATCCTTCTGTACGCTGGCGCTAGCCTTGGCTTCCATCTGCAGATAACGGCGCAGAACTTCCTGGCCGAGCTCGGTAATCTGTGCACCCCCACCCTTCTGCCCGCCCGTCAAGGTCTCGACCAGCGGGGCCTTGAAGCACTGATTCATGGTGTCCACCAGCAGCCAGGCGCGCCGATAGGACATGCCCAGCGCCCGGGCGCCCGCGGAAATGGAGCCAGTCTGCTCGATCGCGCGCAGCAGGTCCGCCTTGCCTGGTCCCATGGCGATCGCTTTACGGAACATGATGCGAATCTGCGGGCGCGGTGGCTCGCTGCGGATGCCCGCCGACCGAGCCTTAGACTTGGCGGCCGCGCCTGCGCTCACGACGCCTCTTGACCCTGCCAGCGCTGCGCGGCTGCATCATCGCTCGCGCGAGCATCGACCCAGCGCTCGCCATCCGGCGTTTGCTCCTTCTTCCAGAACGGGGCCTGCGTCTTCAGATAGTCCATGACGAACTCGCACGCCGCGAAGGCCTCACCCCGATGCGCGCCCGCGACGGCGACGAACACGATCTGATCGGTCGGATGCAGCTTGCCTATCCGATGAATGACGCGCACATCCATGACGTCCCAGCGCGCCTTGGCCTGCTCCACGATGTCCTGGAGCGCCTTCTCTGTCATGCCCGGGTAATGCTCGAGCGTAAGCTCCGCCACCTGAGCGCCACCGTTGACATCCCGCACCAGGCCGACGAAACAGGCGAGCGCGCCGATGGCGCGGTTGCCCCGCATCGCAGTCAACTCGGCGCCGACGTCGAAATCTTCCTGCTGGACGCGGATGCTCACCTAGCCTCCGGTCACAGGCGGAAAGAATGCGACTTCATCGCCAGGACTGACCCTGGTGTCCATGCGCGCCATAGTTTGATTGACCGCGACGCGCACGGGTTTCGCCGCACCAAGCTCGAGCTCCCACGCCCCGCCCCGTGCGCGCAACAGATCGCGCAGCGCCCCCACCGTCCACGCGTCCGCGGGCAGCGCAAGCCGCTCGGAATCTCGGCCCAGCACCTCGCGCAGACGCGCAAAATACAACACCGTCACCGCACCGGTATCGGCACGCGCCAAGCCCTTCTCCAGATCCGAACTGTCCATGCACTCACTCACTCGCCAGTAATGTCGACATTATAAAGGCAGCCACCCCGGCGTAGTCGTCCAGCCGGAAGGTAGGCGGACCATTCGTCAGTACGGCATCGGTGCATAAAGCGATCACGTTTGTACCAGCAGCGGAATAATCCGCTCCATCAGCGTCGTCTTGCCGCTGCCGGAATACCCGGCGATGCCGAGCACTTTCAACGCGCTGGTCAGGGTTTACCGACAATCACGTCCGAGGCCTTGATGATCGCCACGGCCTGCGCGCCTACGCGCAGATCCAGGTCTTCCACCGCCTCGTTGGTGATCGTCGCCGAAACGATCGCGGGGTTGCGGACCTCGATCTTGACTATCGTTGTGACGGCACCCTTGCGAATCTCGGTGATTACGCCGTCGAGCTGGTTGCGGGCGCTGAGCTTCATGCTATCTCCTTGAGAATGCGGGTAACGCCGCGGGGCATCGTTCCAGCCGCGCGCCGCTATTCCCT
Organism: Gammaproteobacteria bacterium; assembly: GCA_041499435.1. Taxonomy (GTDB): domain Bacteria; phylum Pseudomonadota; class Gammaproteobacteria; order Burkholderiales; family SHXO01; genus SHXO01. The sequence goes on along the minus strand of JBGQKF010000158.1, from coordinate 678 downwards.
TCGACATATAATGCCCTCATATCAATCGTGCTGCCGGTCGCCAGGCCGCTCGGCGCAGTGATATAGCTTCGAATCGAAGGAAATATGTCCGAACGATGGCTCACCGCCCCCACCACTGAAGCGGGCTCCCTGCTCGACACGCGGGGCCGGCCCCTGCGCGACCTGCGTATCTCGGTGACCGACCGCTGCAATTTCCGCTGCACCTACTGCATGCCGAAGGAGGTGTTCGGCAAGGATTTCCAGTTTCTGGAACGCAGCCAGCTGCTTTCGTTCGGCGAAATTCACCGGTTGGTGCGACTGTTCCGGGATCAGGGCGTGCAGAAGATCCGCATCACCGGCGGTGAACCGCTGGTGCGCCGCAAGCTCGAGCGGCTGATCGAGATGCTCGCCTATTGGAGCGATCTGGATCTCACGCTCACTACCAACGGGTCATTGCTCAAGCAGAAAGTGCGCGATCTCAAGGACGCGGGGCTGAAGCGCATCACGGTGAGCCTCGATTCGCTCGACGATGCCGTATTCCGCTCGATGAACGACGTCGATTTTCCCGTGCAGAAGGTGCTGGAAGGGATCGAAGAGGCCGCTGCAGTCGGCCTGGCTTCGATCAAGATTAACATGGTGGTCAAGCGCGGCGTGAACGAAGACAGCGTCGTGTCGATGGCGCGCTATTTTAAGGACTGG
>JBGQKF010000157.1:0-8996 GCA_041499435.1 Gammaproteobacteria bacterium | reverse complement strand
CGCGCTCTGCGAGTTGATGCGCTAAGTCGCGATTGCGCGCCGGATATACCTTGTCCAGTCCGGTTGCGACCACCGCGATGCTCGATGCATCGCTGCGCAAGCCGCCGCGATGAGCTGCTGCATCGATCCCATTGGCCAATCCACTGACAATGGTGAGCCCCGCATGTCCCAACGCTTCTGCAAACGCTTCGGCGTCGCGCACGCCACCTGGTGTCGCGCTGCGGGCGCCGACAACTGCCAAACCGCGTCGCGCCAGCAGCTCCAACCGGCCCTTCGCATAGAGCACTGGCGGCGGATCTGGTGTGTTGATCAGAGCGCGCGGATAAGACGCGTCGGCGAGCGTGACTATTGAATTCCCGGGCGAGCGGAGCCAGTCAAGAACACGGCCGACCAACGTGGCATCAGGACCGAGTCGCCAGGCATCCCGCGCCCGCTGGTTGAGCAGAGCGATGACATCACTCGTCCGGGCTTGGAGAGCCGCGCCCGGGCTGCCGAACGCGGTGAGCAACTTGCGTTGACTCGTTGAACTCAACCCTGGAATCGAGGCGAGTCGAATCCAGTGAGCAAGCTCAGATTCGCTCGGAAGGTCCGGGTCGCCCCCCTCAGAGGCGGACATACCTGGCTGTGACGGCTATCGGCTGCGCAATGCGCGGACCTTCATGAAGGATTTTTGACGACGTCGTTCACGTTGACTTGTCGCTTCGCGGACATGACAAACCCGTAGGAGAGCTTGTTGAAGACGCGATAAACAATCATCACGCCATACTGCTGCTCGGGCAGCGCGACCATGCGATCGCCCAGCGCCACTGCGCCTTCCGAGCGATACAGCCCCAGAATATGGCCGACCTCCAAACCGTCGCGCGCACCGCGATTCAAGATGACTACCGACAACGGTGCAATCTCGTACACCGAGTTGTCAGAGCCGGCGATGACTTTTCCTCGTACCTGGCGCTCCGGTGCATGCGGCGCGTAAGAGATATTCTGCTGCGGTGGCATGATGGTCAGCCGATCGTCCTTACCGACCTCCTGGATGGATTTCGTGATGCGCACCGTCGAGATCTCACCAAACGATGTTACTTCAGCATCCCCCAGGTAGACCGCCTCGTACCCCAGCTCGTCGCCCGTATCAGGATCGAGGAAGATACGACCCGGGCGATACAGGTTCCAGTACGCTCCCTTGCTTTTGTCTATACCTGTCGCATAAGCCATATCCCCCGCCGACAGAACAACGCGGGCGTCGGTCGTCGCCACAATCTTCGGAGAGCGAGCGATAGAATCGGGGTCCACCACCAGCGGTCGCGACAAGAAGGGCTCGAGATCCTTGGCCGGGATGGTCGGGATAGCCGCGTGCAAACCTTGCGCCCGTATGCGCGGCTCCAGCTTCGTCAGCTGTAACTCGTATCCATACCAGCGCGACAAACCGCCGTCTGCCATCCCCTCGAGGCGCAGGCGTGGTGTTGCACCGGACAGATCGAGAATGATCACGTCGCCTGGGTAGATCAGGTGCGGATTCTTGACTAGATCGCGGTTGACGCCCCACACATCAGGCCATTTCCACGGGTTCTTCAGGAAACGCCCTGAGATCCCCCACAAGGTATCGCCGCGCTTCACGGTATAGCGGGCGGGCGGGTTGTCCTGTAACTTGATGTCGCCGCCTGGCTCGGTCGGGGCGGGAGCTGCGGCCGGTGGCGTGGCGTCAAGCGCGGGTCCAGCCTCCCGTTGTGGCTCCTCATCGGCGGCCGTGGCGGCACCGGCGAGCCCGAGTAGGAGAAATAGGATAATCGATATAATCCTGGCCATTTTTGCCCTCAGCATGTTTGTACTCTTCGCGGTCGCCAGGCGGGCATTGTCCACCGCGCCCTTGAAATCCCGGCCGGACATCACAATCTCATTTAAGTTCTGCACGTAGCACCCTCTTCTAGCAAGCAAATTATGGCCCTGCTTTCCATTCTCCGCTACCCGGACGAACGCCTGCACACAGCGGCAGAACCGGTGCAAAGCGTTAACGACGAGATTCGCCGATTAATTGAGGATATGGCGGACACTATGTACGCCGCGCCTGGTGTCGGCCTCGCCGCCACCCAAGTGGATGTCCACAAGCGGATCATCGTGATCGACGTGTCGGAAGCGCACGACAATCTATTGGTACTGGTGAATCCCGAAATCCTGGAGCGCCGCGGCACATCGGAGCTCGAGGAAGGCTGTTTGTCGGTGCCCAGCATTTACGAAAAGATTTCGCGCGCGAAGTGGATCAGAGTTGCGGCCTTGAATCGCGACGGCGAACGTTTCGAAATAGAAGCAGACGGTCTTTTGTCGGTTTGTATTCAGCACGAAATGGACCACCTGAAGGGGATCGTTTTCGTGGAGTACCTTTCCCGCCTGAAGCAAATGCGCATTTTGTCCAAGTTGCGTAAGCAGGAAAAGCAGCAACGCCGCGCGCTGTAGTAGGCGAGCAAAATGCGATTAGTCTTCGCGGGCACGCCATTATTTGCCGAACAGGCCTTGCGAGCTCTGGTCGGCGCGGGGCATCAGGTGTTGTTAGTGCTTACACAGCCAGATCGCCCGAGTGGACGCGGTCTCAAATTGCGCCACTGCGCAGTGAAGACGGCCGCGTTGGAGCTGGCGCTGCCCATAGCACAGCCTCCTACCCTAAAATCCGATGAATCACTCGAGATCCTGCGCGGTGCTCAGGCGCAGGCAATGATCGTTGCGGCCTACGGACTAATCCTCCCGCAAGCGGTGTTGGACTCCTTCCCGGTCGGGTGCATCAATATCCATGCTTCTCTGCTGCCGCGATGGCGCGGCGCGGCGCCGATTCAGCGGGCCATCCTGGCTGGCGATACGCGCACCGGAATTACCATTATGCGCATGGAAGCCGGCCTCGATACCGGCCCTGTGCTGCTGTCCAGAGAAATTGCGATCGCGCCCGACGAGACTGCCGCTTCGTTGCATGACAAGCTGGCGGCGCTCGGCGCCCGTTGCATCGTCGAGTGTCTGCCTGGCCTCGAACAAGGCTCTCTCCGAGCAGTGCCACAATCCGAGGAAGGCGTGACCTACGCCAGCAAGATTCAGAAATCGGAGGCTGCGATCGATTGGACCAAGCCGGCAGAAGTTGTGGGCCGACAGGTACGCGCCCTGAATCCGTTCCCTGTTGCGAGTACAACATTGCACGGCGAAGTCGTCAGGATCTGGGCCTCGCGGCTTGCCTCCGGGCAGGGTGGGCCAGCTGGCCAAGTGCTGCATGCGGGAGACGAGGGCATCATCGTCGGGTGTGGCAACGGTGCCGTGTGCCTCCTGGAATTGCAGCGTGCCTCTTCCAAGCGATTGACCGCCGCGCAATTTCTGCGCGGCTACCCGCTGCCGGCGGGTGAACGGTTCGGCACGTGATGCACGTTCAACTTCAGGCGACGCGGGTGCTCCTGCAGGTGTTCGCGGGGCGCAGTCTAAGCGCTGTGCTTGCTCAGTCACGTGCGCGCTTCGCGTCGGCCGCAGAAGGCGGCGCTGCCGTACAGGATATTGCCTTCGGGGTGCTGCGTCATCTTGGTCTGCTGAGGGGGACGCTCGGTGTACTGACCGACCGACCCGTCGCGGACGGCGATCTCGAAGCATTGCTGCTGGTGGGTCTGTATCAGCTCGAGTTCACGCGTACGCCCGCTCACGCCGTAGTGGACCAGACGGTTCGCACGTGCGTGGCGTTGCGAAAGAGATCAGCCCAAGGGCTTGCCAACGCAGTGCTGAGGAATTACTTGCGCCGTCGCGAGCGTGTTCTAGAGGAAGCGCGCGCGACTGAGGTGGGCAGGTGGTCACATCCCCAATGGTGGATTGACGCGCTGAGAACAGCCTATCCGGAACAGTTCGTCGACATCCTCGATGCAGGCAATACACGGCCACCGATGACCCTCCGCGTCAACCGTCGCAAGACCGATTGCGAGACCTATCGAGAAATACTCCGAAGCGCGGGAATCGCTGCACAACGGGTCGGGCCTGGCGCGCTGCTCCTCGAACGCCCGGTTCCGGTCGACCGGTTGCCCCGCTTCGCAGATGGCTTGGTCTCGGTTCAGGACCTGGCGGCGCAGTATGCTGCTCCGCTGCTGGACCTGCGCGCTGGTCAGCGTGTCCTCGATGCGTGCGCAGCGCCCGGGGGGAAGACCGCGCATATCGCTGAAACCTGCGATGTCGCTTTGACCGCCATCGATGTCGATGCGCAGCGCCTGCCGCTGGTAGCACAAACATTCAAGCGTCTGGGGTTGGCGGGTGCCGACCTGGTGCATGCAGATGCGGCCAACCTCGATGCCTGGTGGGATCGCGTCCCGTTCGATCGCGTCCTGCTCGACGCACCCTGTACCGCGTCTGGTATCGTTCGTCGCCATCCCGATATCAGATGGCTGCGCCGTCCCCAGGACATCGACACGCTGGCTGCGCAGCAGCACGCGCTGCTCGCAGCATTATGGCGCGCGCTCGCGCCAGGTGGTAAATTGCTTTACGCGACTTGCTCGGTCTTTCCTGAGGAGACTCAGCTGCAGCTGTTCGCGTTCCTTCAGACCCACCCGGATGCAAGGCGTCTGGAGCTGTCCGGAATCCCGGAGATCGGGAACATCAAGGGGCAGATTTTCCCTGACTCCCGGCATGATGGCTTCTTCTACGCTTTGCTGCAAAAGGACTGAAACGTCGCCTCTGCGTTGGCTGCGGGCGTTCATCGCTGCTTTTTTCCTTTGGTCGGCGGGGCTCCATGCGCAGGGGATTCACATCAAGTCCGCCGAGGTGTTGCCGGTAGACTCGAGCTATGCCCTCGACGCGAATTACGAGATCATCCTGTCGCACACTCTGGAAGAAGCGTTGCTGCGCGGGCTGCCGCTGCATTTCGTCATCGAGTTCGAGATTACGCAGCCGCGCAGGTGGACCTTAGGCCTGTGGAGTCGGACCATTGCCGCGTCTCGCCAACAGCATCGTCTGTCGTACAACGCGCTCACTCGGCAGTATCGCGTCTCCTTCGGCAATCTACATCAGAACTTCGACACCTTGGAGGAGGCGCTGGCTGTGATAGGCCAGGTGCATCGGCGGTCCGTCGTAGCCAAGGACGATCTCGATGCCGACGCCGTCTACACCGCTGCGATCAGACTGCGCCTGGACACATCGCTGCTCCCCAAGCCATTGCAGATCGACGCGCTCGGCTCGCGCGACTGGAATATCTCGTCTGACTGGTACCGCTGGACGTTCCGCCCATGAGCCGGTCGATACACACCATGCGCAAGTCGCTGCTATCGCGCGGCATGAAATATCTGATCGCCTTGATCCTGTTGTTGGGTGCTGTCCTGTTGTACCTGTTGTCCAGCGCGAGCGCCAACACCCCCCTGTTCGCCCGGGACCTGCCATTGATCCTCTTCTGCGGCGTGGCGCTGGTGCTGGGGCTGCTGGTCTTGGTCGGTTATCAGTTGCTGGTACTGCGGCGTCGCCTGGCTGCGGGCTTGTTCGGATCGAAGCTCACTTTGCGCCTGGTATTGCTGTTTTCGCTGGTTGCTGTGTTGCCCGGTGTGCTGGTTTACGCAGTTTCGGTCCAGTTTCTGAACAAGAGCATCGAGTCGTGGTTCGACGTGCGCGTCGACAAGGCACTCGAAGGCGCCCTCAGTCTGGGGCGCACCACGCTGGACAACATGCTCCGGGAGCTCGCGCAGAAGGCGAACAGCATGGCGCCCGCGCTGGAGGAAGCCGCACCGCCGCGCCAGATCGCGGTGTTGAACAGTTTGCGCGAGCAGATGTCCGTACAGGAAGCCACGTTGTTTCAACCGGACGGGACGATCATCGCCTTCTCGGTAGCCGAGGGCCGAGGCTTGATGCCACAGTTGCTCACCGGGACTGTGGCGCGGCAGGTGAGACGGCAGCAGCCTTATCGCGGTGTGGAGTCGGATGCCGAGAAGGGCCTGCGGCTGCGGGTGGTCGTGCCCATCAATCGCCCGTCGGGTGAGACGGTGTTGCTGCAATTGCTGCAGGCGGTGCCCGCGCAGCTCGCGAAAGACGCGGAGACAGTTCAGGCGATGTACCAGGACTATCAGGAGCTTTCGTTGTCCCGGCAGGGGCTGAAGCGTCTGTATGGCCTGTCGCTCACGCTCGCGTTGCTGCTCGCGCTGCTCACTGCGCTGGTGCTCGCGATCGTCTTCAGCGAGCGGTTATCCGCGCCGCTTTCGATTCTCGCGGCCGGCACACGGGCGGTCGCGCAAGGTGATTTCAGCCAGCGCCATCCGGTGCGCTCGCACGACGAGCTGGGGATACTGACAGAGTCGTTCAATACCATGACCACCCAGCTTGCAGAGGCACGCGCGCAGCTGTTGCGCAATCAGGATCAGCTTGAGCAGGCCAAGGCGTATCTGGAGACGATTCTCGCCAAACTATCGGCGGGTGTGGTGTCATTCGATGCCGAGCGCCGCCTGCGCTCGGCCAACCCGAGCGCAGAACACATCCTGGGTGTACAGCTCGCGGCGCTGATCGGAGTGAGTCTGTACGAGTGGGGGGCGCACGAGGCGCGCCTGTCGCAGGTCGCAGCGGCAATTGCCGAGGCGGTCAATACGGGAGGCAAGAACTCCTGGGAAAAGCAGGTCGAGTTCGGCAGCGGCTTCGGCCGCAAAGTGCTTTTGTTGCGCGGCTCCACACTGCAGGCCGGCGCCGAGTCTGGTGTCGTGCTGGTATTCGATGACATCACGCGTCTGCTGCAGGCGCAACGCTACGCGGCGTGGGGCGAGGTGGCGCGGCGTCTGGCTCACGAAATTAAAAATCCGCTGACACCGATCCAACTTTCCGCGGAACGACTGACACACCGGCTTGCAGACAAGCTTGCACAACCGGACGCTGATATATTGAGCCGTGCCACGCATACTATTGTTGCTCAGGTGGCGCAGCTTAAAGGCATGGTGGATGCATTCAGCCAGTACGCACGCTCGCCGGAAGTGCACTTGGAAGCGCTGGACCTCAACCACGTCGTGCGTGAAGTCCTGACGCTTTATGAGTCACATGCAACCGGCATCGTGCTCGAACTGGACCCGCGTCTGCCGCAGGTGGAGGGGGACGCGGCACGTTTGCGCCAGGTCATTCACAATCTTCTGCAAAATGCCGAGCAGGCCGTGGCCGACGTGAGCAGTCCGCGCATTGTCGTATCGACGCATGGGGAAGGCGTCTACGCGCGCCTGTGCGTACGGGATAACGGGCCTGGCTTTCCGCCCGATATTCTGGCACGCGCTTTCGAGCCGTACGTTACCACCAAGACCAGGGGCACGGGTCTGGGCCTGGCGATCGTGAAGAAGATCGTCGAGGAGCACAACGGCAGCATCGAGATTCGCAATCGCGAGTCCTCCGGTGCGGAAGTTTCAATTCAATTGCCAATCATCGGGGAGACGCTTCGCGCTGGGGAAGCGGCGGCCAGTGCAAAGGCAGGATGAGAACATGAGCCAGATACTTGTCGTGGACGATGAGATCGGAATCCGGGAACTGCTTTCCGAAATCTTGCGCGAAGAGGGCCACCAGGTGCGACTCGCGGAGAACGCGGGCGAGGCCCGCTTGGTCCGCAGCCGCGCGCGGCCGGACCTGGTCCTCCTCGACATCTGGATGCCGGATACCGATGGCATTACCCTGCTGCGCGAATGGGCCACCAGCGGGCAACTGACGATGCCGGTGGTGATGATGTCGGGACATGGAACCATCGACACCGCGGTCGAGGCAACGCGTATCGGTGCAGTCGGGTTTCTGGAGAAGCCGATCGCCTTGCAGAAGCTCTTGACCACAGTAGGCCAGGCGTTACGAACCCCGCCTCCCAATTCGCAGCCGGCGTTGAGCATGGCGTATTTGGGCAAGTCGCCGCTGATCTCGCAACTGCGTGAGCGCCTGGAATCGATCAAGAACTTGAAGACGCCGGTCCTGGTCACCGGGGAGCCTGGATGCGGAAAAACGCTGTGCGCGCGCTTTCTGCACGCGCCGAACGCGCCCTGGGTCGAACCGGAGAGCTTTGCGGTTCTCGACGATCCCGCGAACAATCTCGTCGGGCAGGCCGCTGAGGGCACGCTGTTCCTGCATGGCATCAGTGATCTCACGCCGGTGCAGCAGCGCAATCTGCTTGCGCAGATGGGCAAGCTGGAGCGCTATCATACTCGCCTGGTCTGCTCCTGTTCCAAGCCGCTTGCACGGCTAGTGGCCGAAGGGCTGTTCGACGCACGCTTGTATTCGGCGATCAGCATGATCCAATTGCGCGTGCCGAGCCTGCGTGAGCATCCTGAGGACGTCCCGGAGCTTGCCAAGCTGATACTGGAACGTTCCATCGAGGCGAAGGAAGTGCCGGCGCGGCAGTTCAGCACCGCCGCGCTCAACGCGCTGCGCGTCTATGATTGGCCAGGCAATCTGGCTGAGCTGGAAAATGTGGTGAAATCCACGGCGCTGCTTGGCCTGGGCAGCGAGATTGGAGTAGCGGAGGTCAGCAACGCCTTGTCCCGGCAGGAAGCGCCGGTCGGACGCGCCCTGGGCGCACTCCCGCTCGACCGTACGCTGCGTGATGCACGCGACGCGTTCGAGCGCCTGTACTTCGAATATCACATCGGCCGAGAAAGCGGCAACATGAGCCGCGTCGCCGATCGTGTCGGCCTCGAGCGTACCCACCTTTACCGCAAGCTCAAGCAGCTTGGAGTCAAGCTGCCGCGCAAGGAGTAGAGCGTGTCTGCGGCCGCTATAATTGCAAACGCCCCGCTTTTAGCGGGCAATCGATAACCCATCCGCGATCTCTCAATGGCAACCCGCAAAGATCTCGCCAATGCCATACGCGCATTGGCCATGGACGCCGTACAGAAGGCCAATTCTGGACATCCCGGTATGCCCATGGGGATGGCAGAGATAGCCGAAGTGCTCTGGAACCACCACCTGCGCTTCAACCCCGCCAACCCGGCATGGCCGGAACGTGACCGCTTCGTGCTCTCCAACGGGCATGGCTCCATGCTCCTCTACGCGGTATTGCATTTGACCGG
>JBGQKF010000156.1:0-9040 GCA_041499435.1 Gammaproteobacteria bacterium | reverse complement strand
CAGAGCGGCAGCGGGCTCATGCTTCTCGAGATTGAGTTAGGATATTGGAAACCGTGCGCGTACTCATCCCCGCCCTAGCCCTTCCCTTGAAGGGAAGGGAATCCAGCTTGAAGGGGAAGGAATACAGCTCAGGACCAGGATTTTGAACAGACGACTGAACTGAAATGACGATCACCATTCATCCAGTGCACCCCGACTTCGCGGGTGAGGTATCGGGCGCAGATCTGCGCGCGCCGATGTCGAAAGAGGACGTGGCTGCGATCGAGGCCGGCATGGATCGCTATGCCGTGCTGGTCTTTCGCAACCAGCGCATCAGCGACGACGAGCAGATGGCGTTCACCAGAAATTTCGGCGAGATCGAACGTGCACAGGGCGGCAACATCACGAAGGATGATGAGTTTCGCCTGAAGCAGGGCATGATCGACGTGTCCAATCTCGACCAGCGCGGGCAGCCGTTCGATCGCAACGATCGGCGCCGCATGTTCAATCTCGGCAATCGGCTCTGGCACTCGGACAGCTCGTACCGGGCTGTCCCTGCAAAGTACTCGTTGCTGTCTGCGCGCACCGTGGCAGCGAGCGGCGGCAATACCGAGTTCGCTGACATGCGCGCGGCGTATGACGCGCTCGACGCGGACCTGCGTGCGGCCATCGACGATTTGATCTGCGAGCACTCTTTGCTCTACTCGCGCGGCTCGATGGGCTTCACCGAGTTCACCGCCGCCGAGCGGGCGATGTTCAGGCCGGTGCGCCAGAGCCTGGTCCGCACCCACCCGGTGACCGGGCGCAAGTCGCTCTATCTGTCCTCGCACATCGGTGCGATCGTCGGCTGGCCGGTGCCGGAAGCACGCGATCTGATCCGCGATCTGATCGAGCACGCGACGCAGCGAGCATTCGTCTACGCGCATGTCTGGCAGCAATACGACTTCGTCATTTGGGACAACCGTCAGACCATGCATCGCGTGCGCCGCTTCGATGAGAGTCAGCCGCGCGATATGCGTCGCACCACGGTGGCGGGCGAGGCAATGACGGCGGCGCAAGCCCCCGTAGAGGCGTAGTGATCTGACGCGGTAAATCGTGATGCGCCAAGCAGCGGGCGATCTGATCGGACCAGACCATGCCGAAGACAAAAATACCCAGGCGTGCGCTCCTCAGCGCGGTCGTGTTGTGCTCTGCTGCGGTTCGCGCCGACCCGGGGGCGTTCTACAATGAAGCGCAGGCGGCGCGCGGCGCCAGCGTGTACGAGCAATATTGCATGGGCTGCCACGGCGCACAGCTGCAAGGCAATCCCGCGGCGCCACTGGCTGGCGCGGTGTTCCAGTCGCGCTGGATAGACGGTCAGCACACGCTGGACGATCTGTATTACATCGTGCGCAGCCAGATGCCGTACAACGCTCCGGCCAGTCTGAGCAAGCAGCAGTATGTGGACGTGCTCGCTTTCGTGCTCAAGGCCAATGGCTTTCCATCTGGCGAGGCGGAGCTGCCGCCAAAATCCGCGACGCTGCGCGCGATGACGCTGCAGCCGCACTGACTCGAGTGAACCGCAACGGAGAGGAATATGAAGTCATGGCGCTATACGGCAGGCATGATCGTGGCGGGCGCATCGATCGCGGTGCACGCGCAGCCGGGACCGACTCAGGAGGAGCTCAATCAGGCCCGCAGCAGTACGGAGTGGCCGCTGCCGCACCACGACTATGCAGGCTCGCGCTTCGTCGATTTGCAGCAGATCACGCCTGTCAACGCCGCCGCACTGCGGCCGGTGTGCATGTATCAGGGTGCCGATCTCAATCGCTCGCTCAATAATCCGCTGGTGTATCGCGGCGTCATGTACGTCACCACCACTTACACGACCGTGGCGCTCGACCCGCTGACGTGTAGAGCGAAGTGGCGTCATGAATGGAAGCTCAAGGGCAAAGAGGCCAACTCGTCGATCAAGAATCGCGGAGTTGCGTTGAAAGACGGCAAGGTCGTGCGCGGTACGCAGGACGGGTATCTGATCGCGCTCGACGCGGAAACCGGCAAGCTGCTGTGGGAGGTGCAGGCCGCGAACGCGCAGCAGTACGAGGCGCTCAGCATGAGCCCGCTGGTGTACGAGGATCTGGTGATCGTCGGGCCGTCGGGCTCGGAGTACGGGATCCGGGGCTGGGTGGGCGCGTTTCGTCTGAGCGACGGAGCGCCGGTGTGGCGGTTCAACACCATTCCGGCGCAGGGCGAGCCTGGGGCCGAAAGCTGGGGCTCGGCCGATCTCAATCTGCGCCGCGGCGGCGGCGTCTGGACCACCCCTGCTCTCGACGCTGCCACCGGAGAGATCTTCGTCGCCGTGGGCAACCCCGCCCCGGACTTTCATGGCAGCGATCGCGTCGGCGCCAATCTCTATACCAACTCGGTGATCGTGCTCGACGCGCACACCGGCAAACTGAAATGGTACAAGCAGGCCGTGCCGCACGATACGCATGACTGGGACATGGCCGTGGCGACGCCGCTGTTCTCTGCTACGCGCGACGGCGCGCGGCGTGAAGTCGTCACCGTCGGCGCAAAGGATGGGTTGCTGCGCCTGATCGATCGCAACAGCCACGAGCAGATCTACGCAGTGCCGGTGACCACGCGTGCCAACACGGATGTGGAGCCGACCGAAGAGGGCGTGCACGCCTGCCCGGGCGTGCTGGGCGGTGTGGAATGGAACGGTCCTGCGTTAAACCCGCAACTCGATCTTCTAGTCGTGCCAGCGGTGGATTGGTGCGGCATCTTCAAGAAGGACGAGGAGCCGCGCTTCGTCGCCGGTCAGTTGTTCATGGGCGGATCGTTCACTTACGATCCTCTGGAGAAGTCCACCGGGTGGCTGACCGCGGTCAAGGCATCCACCGGTGAGGTGGCCTGGAAATATCATTCGGCGCGTCCAATGGTCGCGGCAGTGACTGCAACCTCCGGCGGCGTCATCTTCACCGGCGAGATGACCGGCGATTTCATAACGCTGGACGCGCACAACGGCAACGTGCTCTATCGGTTCAACGGCGGCGGTGCCATCGTGGGTGGGGTGATCAGCTATGCAGTCAATGGCAAGCAGTACGTCGCGGTGGTCTCCGGGATGGCCGCAGCCTTCTGGCAGGCGGCGCCCGGCTCCTGGACGCTGATCGTGTTCGCGCTGCCTTGAGTGTTTGCCACGGAGAGGACGATGAAATTGTCGGCTGAAGGACGCAACGTCGTGATCACGGGAGGCAGCCAGGGTCTGGGTTTCGCGACCGCGAAATGCTATGTCGAGGCGGGAGCAAACGTGGCGATTCTCGCGCGGCGCGCGCAGCCGCTCGCGGAAGCGAGCAGCGCGCTGTCGCAGCTGCGGGGCGGCAAGGTCGTCGCGTTGCCCTGCGACGTATCATCCATAGCCGATTTGCAGCGCGCGCATGCAGAAGTGGTCGCGGCGTTCGGACCGGTCGACATTCTCATCAACAATGCCGGCAAGTCGGAGGTCGGCGCGTTCGAAGCGGTGGCGGACGAGGTGTGGCAAGCCGACTTCGATCTCAAGCTGTTCGCGGCGGTACGCCTGACGCGACTGGTATGGCCGGGGATGAAGGCGCGGCGGTGGGGCCGGGTGATCAATGTGCTCAACACCTACGCGAAGGCGCCGATCGGCGGGTCGGCACCGACTTCGGTAACGCGGGCCGCCGGCCTTGCGCTGACCAAGGTGCTGGCCGCCGAGGGTGCGCCGCATAATATTCTGGTGAATGCACTGCTGGTCGGCTCGATCGAGTCCGAGCAGATCAAGCGCCGCCATGCTGCAAACCGCCCCGAGCAGCCTTATGAGGATTACATCAGAGATTTCGCCGCAAACATTCCGCTCAAGCGTATCGGCAAAGCGGAGGAGTTCGGTGGTACGGCGTTGTTTCTCGGTTCGGATGCAGCCGGCTATATCACGGGCGCCGCCATCAATATCGACGGCGGCATGTGTCCGGTGGTGTAGGTATCGATGAAGTAGACCAGCGTACGGCGCGATGCCGATGCTCTTTACCGGACGCATCGATCGGCTCGTCCTCGCTGCGCAAGCGTGAATTGCGCCTCACTGCACTCCTGACAACTGCCGTCATTCATCCTGCATGGATCGTGCGATCCATCGTCGTGATGCTTCCAAGCGGGCGGCGCTTGCCAGCGAAGCCCGCAACTTCTTCGACTTCTCGGGGGAAAGGCTTTAAACATGCTCTTCGAGCTTTTCAAGTTCACCCGCAACCGTCGCATCACTGGTCATCGCGCGCGGGTTCAGGGGCCCAACGCTCAAGGTAACCGACTTGGCGTAGTAGCCAAACGCCCATTCGTAATGGATGGGACACGGTGAAGGCCGGAACCGTCGGCAAAGAGTGAGCCGCGCAGACCTCAGCGGCCGTACTGCACCTGCCCAGGTGAAACGGCTTTGGCTGTCTGTGCGTTTATCGTGAGCGGATATTGAGTAGGCTGTTCGATCGGAAGATCACCTGGATTTGACTTACTTGCTTTCGACAATCACTTCGCCTGGCTCGTGAGGCCCAACGTCGGCAATGACCTGCCGTCCAACAGCGAGCGAAGCGACGCTGTTGGACGGTCAGGTTGATTGCCATGTTGGACGGCTGCATGATACTTGCTGCCTACTTGGTCAGTCGATCTGCCTGGCTCTGGGACAAGTAGCCATGGTCGCAGCGATCCATCGGTCTCTCAGCGCAGAGCGCCGAACCTTTCCCGCGTCATCGCGCAGCGGTTCGGATACGTACTCGAAGCTTTGTGGGATCTTGTATCGGACCAATCGCTTGGCCAGATGCACCACCAACTCCTCGTCCGTAACGCCCTCCGGCGCGTCAACGATGGCGTGAACCCGCTGCCCCAAGTCCTCGTCGGGCACGCCAATCACTGCACTTGAGCGCACCCTGGGGTGAGAATCGATTGCGGCCTCCACTTCTGCCGCGTATATGTTGGCCCCACCCCTCAGGATTATGTAGGTCTGGCGGTCCACCAGATACACGTAGCCCTCTGCGTCCATCCAGCCCATGTCGCCGAGCGATTCCCACCCTTGTAAGCTCTTGGGCTCTGCGCCGATGTAGTGGTAGGTGGTCCCGGGCCCTGCGTCAGGCATCATATAGATCTCACCGACCGCACCGGGGCTGAGCTCATTACCATTCTCGTCCACGACCTTCATGCGACCGCCGGCCAACGGCTTGCCCACTGACCCAGGATGCTCAAGCCACTCTGTGCCGCTGACCCATGTGGCGCTCTGCGCTTCGGTGCCACCATACAGCTCGTGGACCCGCTCGGGGCCTAGCCATTTGATCCACGCCTCTTTGAGCCAACGGGGGCAAGGCGCTGCCATGTGTACCATGATTCGCAGCGAGGACAAGTCATGACGATCGCGCACCTCTGCGCCCAGACGCCAGATGCGATGCATCATAGTCGGCACGAGCACCACATAGTCGATGCCGTAGTGCGCGATACATTCGAGGGTGCGCAGTGGGTCGAAGCGCGCGAGGACCACCAGGTGGTTTCCCAGGAACAGCGCGCGCATCGAGAACAAGAAAGGAGCGTTGTGATAGAGCGGCCCGGGCACCAAGTGCGTGCGCCGCGGAAGCATCTGGGCCGGATTCTCCGTCATATCGAACTCGCCCGTGGCCTCCGAAACGATAATTTTCGGGCGCCCTGTGCTGCCGCCCGAGGTCGAAGCCTTCCAATAGCGAGCCGAGCGATCGGGCAAGGGCGTGTCGGGCAGTAACGGGTCGGGGACAAAACCCTGTGCCAGGATAGGACGGGCGCCTAGCGATCCAGGCTCCACGCCGATGACGATCTTCGGGTCGGCGAGCCCTACGATCGCCTCGCGCTCAAGCTTTGGCAACCGAGCCGAAATGGGCTGCGGTGTGGCGCCAAGCTTCCAGATCGCTAGCGCCGATTCGTAGAACTCGATTCCGTTCGGTAGCGCGATCGTTACTAGATCGTCCGGCAGGACGCCGAGTTGCTGATATGCCCTGGCCAGCCGGTTAGTGCGCTTCTCCAGGTCAAGCCACGTGACGGTGCGGCCTTCACAGGTGATGGCAGGCTGATGTGGGCTCTGCTCCGCGAGCGAGCCGATGATTCTCCCGATGGACATGATGGCCATGGATCATCTCCTCTCCAGCGCTCCCTTCCGAAACCTTTCCTTTTCGAGCACGATCTTGTGCCTCCACCCATCCGAGAGCGACTTGCAAGATGTCGTGCAGCTTTCTCAGCGAAATTGAACTGGGCACCAATAAGCGACGCCAGATCGGTAATTTCACGCCGTTCAGGGTGACCTTGAGTTGATCGACGCGCGATTCTTTTTGCTTAGCCACTATGATCATCGCCTCTCGGCTTGCCGACACGGACCCAACGTACAACAAAGAAGAGCGGCTGGGCAAGAGGCGGCGCGAAGCGACGCCGTTGAACAGTCCGCTCCGTTGCCGTGAGTTAGACCGCATTACTCGACTTCTTCTAGCTTGACCCCGAGCCCTGCGCGCAGACTAGCCCTTGCCTTTTCGATGCGCTCTAGGAAGCGAGGGTCATTCTCCAGCCGGTAATCGAACCAGTCTTCCTCTGAGTCGAACCCGATCAGTACGCCAGCTGGCTTCCCATGTCGGGTAATCAGGATCTCCTGTCGGGTGGCCTCCCGTAAGTAACGCGAAAGGTCGTCCTTTACTTCGGAGAGGGGGACTTCTTTCACTCGGGTTTTCCGAACTGTGCGAGCCATTTCTCTGCCTCTGATTTCTGCACGATCGCCAAGATCTCGACGTTCGTACCTGTGATGTCGTAAAACACCCGGATCCCTTCGGCGCGCGAAGCGCGACGGGAACGCAACAGCGCAGCTGTTGGGCGCTCCGGTCGATTGCGGGGTTAGGTTTCCTTTTGCTGGAGCACATGCTCGATCCGGCGGTCGGGAACAAGCCAAAGTAGCGCTACCAACACATATACCACCTGAGCCACCCATTGCACCCAGAAGGTGGACCCGATTGCGACAACATAGAGCAAGGGCGAGAGCTTCCCCTTCCAGTCGTTCCCGACGGCAGTCTTTAGAAGAGAAGCTTCCCCCTCGCTGGCGATTAGCGTCTGTTGCAGGATCCGGTATGCTATCGCCGCCATCAACAGTACTGCGCCGTAAAGGGCTGACGGCGTCCGAGCAAAGTGGTTCTCGCCCATCCAGCCCGTCGCAAATGGAAAGAGGGAGAGCCAAAACAGCAGATGCAGATTGGCCCAGAGCACCGACCCCGAAACTCGTGCGCACGCGTGCAGCATGTGGTGGTGGTTGTTCCAGTAGATCCCAACGTATACGAAGCTCAACACGTAGCTCAAGAAGACCGGTATAAGCGGAAGCAAGGACTCGCCAGATTCGCCATGCGGGACCTTCATCTCCAGCACCATAATGGTGATGATGATCGCAATGACACCATCACTAAACGCTTCCAGACGACCTTTACCCACGATCTCTCCCGCAGCGCGTTACCATCTGACTCTAGAAGATTTTGTCATGTGGCTCATACGCGAGCAGTCGTTTATCCGGCAAGCGTCAGCGGTGAATTCTCTGGAAACCTAACGAATCAAGGTAACCGGCTTGCCAACAAGCAAGCGAAGCGCGGCTGTTTGTAAGTCCGGTTCACCTTGTAAGTCCGGTTCACCGCCGGTTCGGCGTCATCGTCTGCGCCTTCACAGCCCAGGTTCTTGCTTACCGGACCGTCTCGGACGGGCCGCGTAGCCCACAAGGACCCCACCAGGCTGGGTATCTAACCATCGGCATAGGCCCAGGTGTCACGCACCGCGTCCAAGAGAGTAACGAACCACCGGCTATCATCGCCCATAAACAGATGCTCGCCGGACAACCAGAGTAATCCCCAGGGCTTCTTGGGACCGAACCCCTCCTCACAATAAGCCACAGCAGTATTGGACGCCGGATGCTCAAAAACGATCCAGCAAGGAAGTTCCCGCTCAGCATAGTTCCAAGGGCGGAGTTCCATCCGAGGCGTAACACCGTACTTCGCTAGCAACGTCACGACGGTTGGGTCGGTCACCCGAGCGAGCTCCGACCGAACCAAGTCAGCTACAGCGATCGCGTTGGTGCTCATGACGCCGAACGTACAAAAATGAGCGCCCGATGGTATCTGGCCCGAAGGAGGCTGATTTTTCTACCCCGTCCACATCGAATGTCCATTTGACCAGCTTCCAGGTTCCAACAACTTGCTCTCTGAGCGATTGAGCGTGTACGTTCCCAGCCGATGGCGCAACCAGAAGAGCAGCGAGAATCAAAGGTATCACCCTGGAGAACGCAGTCTTGTGCATCTAGATAGCTCCTTTGAGATTAGGGAAAGGCCCAGCGCCGAAGTTGAGCCGCTGGCTAGGAGGCGGCGCGGAGCGACGCTGCTAGACAGTCGGCTCGAACGCATGGTTGGACGGCGATTAACGCAGGCCTGATTGCAGAAGTTGCACCACAGCTTGCACTAAACTCC
The DNA here is from genome assembly GCA_041499435.1 of Gammaproteobacteria bacterium. Taxonomy (GTDB): domain Bacteria; phylum Pseudomonadota; class Gammaproteobacteria; order Burkholderiales; family SHXO01; genus SHXO01. The sequence goes on along the minus strand of JBGQKF010000156.1, from coordinate 587 downwards.
AATGAGTTGCGTCGTGCAGCGCCCCGGCTTCGCGAGTCATAATTGCCGCACTCGCGGTGAATAGCTTGCCTGGACGAGCGAAGCTATCGCGGTTCAGGCTGCCGGTTCTAAAAGAGCCAGTGGTCAGCGGGATTGCGGCGGGGTCGCCGTACGGGTTACTCGTCACTTGGCACGGTACCCAATCCACGCCGCCGGCATGCGCCAACACAACCGCGGGACGGAGCTTTGCGGAAGAAAGATCAGAAAAGGGAAACCGGACGAGAACGACTAGCCCTGGTCTAAGTGTGACCACGCGGCGTCTTCCTCTGGCCGTTGCCAGTCGGCCGCCAAAGCTGGCTCGCTCAGCGACGCCGTCTCCAGCCCGTCGGGATCCAAGATCGTAATTAGCACACGTGAGCCGGGCGTAAGGACGATCGGCTCTTTGGGCCGAATTTGCCCTTTCTCGTCTACTTCGGCTTCAATTGTCGTAAACATAGCACCAGTTTACCAACTCGGATGGCTGTCGTGTAAAACGAATAGATCGGACGTGCTTCCTTACCCGAACCCAATGCAGCGTTGGCGAATCCTGACCATGTTTACGGAGCCGT
>JBGQKF010000155.1:0-9052 GCA_041499435.1 Gammaproteobacteria bacterium | reverse complement strand
CGGCACACGCCGTTTTTCAACGGCTACCGGCCGCAGTTTTACTTTCGCACCACGGACGTGACCGGCAGTGTGGAGCTGCCGCAGGGCACCGAGATGGTGATGCCCGGGGACAACGTGGCCATCACCGTGACCTTGATCGTACCGATTGCGATGGAAGACGGCTTGCGCTTCGCCATACGCGAAGGCGGACGCACGGTGGGCGCGGGGGTGGTGTCGAAGGTTATCGAGTGAAGGAGTGAAGAGTGAAGGGTGAAGGGTAAAACCAGCGCGCCTCGCGCGTCACTCATTCACGCATTCACTCATTCACGCATTCACTGGAGTTCAGAACATGGCAATGCAGAGTCAGAAAATCCGGATCCGTTTGAAGGCGTTCGACTATCGCTTGATCGATCAGTCCGCGCTGGAGATCGTGGAAACGGCCAAGCGCACGGGCGCGGTGGTCAAGGGGCCGGTGCCATTGCCCACCCGTATCGAGCGCTTCGACGTCCTGCGCTCGCCGCACGTGAACAAGACCTCGCGCGATCAGTTCGAGATTCGCACACACCTGCGGCTGATGGACATCATCGACCCGACCGACAAGACCGTCGACGCTTTGATGAAGCTCGATCTGCCGGCGGGGGTGGATGTGGAGATTAAGCTCTAGCGAGTGAAGGGTGAAGAGTGAAGAGTGAAGAGCGAGGGTTTTCCCCTTCACTCTTCACCCTTTACTCTTCACGAAAGTAACGCTGCTGGCCAATTGCAGCCAGCGCCTCGACTTTACAGAGGATAGAACAATGACATTAGGACTAGTCGGCCGCAAAGTCGGCATGACGCGACTCTTTACCGATGACGGCGATGCCGTTGCGGTGACGGTTGTGGACGTGTCCAATAACCGCGTGTCGCAGGTGAAGACCGCTGCATCCGATGGCTACGCGGCGGTGCAGGTGGCGTTCGGCAAGCGTCGCGCTTCGCGCGTGACCAAGGCGCTGGCCGGCCATTTCGCCAAGGCTGGAACCGAAGCCGGCGCCGTGCTGGGCGAATTCCACATCAGCGAAGAAGAGGCCGCCAACTTGACGCCCGGCTCGGTCATCAGTGTCGACATCTTCAAGGTCGGTCAGAAGGTGGACGTGGCCGGGACCACGATCGGCAAAGGCTTCTCCGGCGTGATCAAGCGCCACCACTTCTCGTCCAACCGGGCGACCCACGGCAACTCGGTTTCGCACAACAAGCCAGGCTCCACCGGCCAGAACCAGTTTCCCAGCAAAGTGTTCCCGGGCAAGCGCATGGCCGGCCATCTCGGCGATGTGCACTCGACGGTGCAGAACCTGGAGATCATGCGTATCGACGCGGACCGCCAGCTGCTGATGATCAGAGGCTCGCTGCCGGGATCCAAGGGCGGCAACGTGGTGGTTTCCCCTACCGTCAGGGTGAGGGCCTGAGCATGGAACTGCAGATCATCGACGATAAAGGCCAGCCCTCCTCGAAGCTGGCGGCTTCCGACCAGCTCTTTGCGCGCGCCTACAACGAGGCGCTGGTGCATCAGCTCGTGACCGCGTACCTGGCGAACGGCCGTGCCGGCACCCGCAGCCAGAAGGACCGCGGCGAAGTGAACAAATCGAAGAAAAAGCCGTGGCGTCAAAAAGGCACCGGTCGCGCCCGCGCGGGCAAGGCATCGAGCCCGTTGTGGCGCGGCGGCGGCAAGATCTTTCCAAACTCGCCCGACGAGAACTTCACGCACAAGGTGAATCGGAAAGCCTATCGCGCCGGGATCAGCGCCATCTTGTCGCAGCTTGCGCGCGAGGGCCGCTTGTCCGTGGTCGAGACGCTCGTGCTCGATGAGCCCAAGACCAAGCTGCTCGCGCAGAAGCTGAAGAGCATGGGACTGGAAAGCGTCCTGATCATCACGGACAGCGTAAACGAGAACCTGATCCTGTCCTCGCGCAATCTGCCCAACGTGCTGGTGGTCGAGCCGCGCAACGCCGATCCGGTGAGTCTGCTCAAATTCGAGCGCACGCTGCTCACCAAGGCCGCAGTGGCAAAGATCGAGGAGATGCTGGCATGAGCGTACGATCGTTCAATCAGGAGCGGTTGATGCAAGTGCTGATCGCGCCGCAAGTGTCCGAAAAAAGCACCTTCGTGGGCGAGAAGAACAATCAGTTCGTGTTCCGGGTGCTGCAGGACGCGACCAAGCCGGAGATCAAAGCGGCTGTGGAGCTGATGTTCAAAGTGCAAGTGAACCGGGTGCAGACCGCCAACACCAAGGGCAAGGAAAAACGCTTCGGCCGCTTCGTGGGGCGCCGTCGCAACTGGAAGAAAGCGTTCGTATCGCTGAAGCCCGGCCAGGAAATCAACTTCGCCGCCGGCGATATCAAGTAACCGGGAGATGAGCCGATGCCGCTGATCAAAGTCAAACCCACCTCGCCCGGCCGTCGCTCGGTCGTCAAGGTGATCACGCCCGAGCTGCACAAGGGCAAGCCGATCGCCTCGCTGGTCGAGAGAAAATCCAACAAGGCGGGGCGCAACAACAAGGGCCATGTGACCACGCGCCATCAAGGCGGCGGGCACAAGCAGCACTATCGCGTGGTCGACTTCGTGCGCAACAAGGATGGCATCACCGCCAAGGTGGAGCGGCTCGAATACGACCCCAACCGCAGCGCGCACCTGGCGTTGCTGTGCTACACGGATGGCGAGCGCCGCTACATCATCCGCCCGAAAGGACTCTCCGCCGGACAACAGGTGGTGAGCGGTTCCGATGCGCCGATCAAGGTCGGCAACACGTTGCCTTTGCGCAATATCCCGGTCGGCACCACGGTACATTGCGTCGAGATGCTGCCGGGCAAGGGTGCGCAGATCGCGCGTGCCGCGGGCACATCGGTGCAGCTGCTCGCGCGCGAAGGCACGTATGCGCAGCTGCGGTTGCGCTCGGGCGAAATTCGCAAGGTGCACGTGAATTGTCGCGCGACCATCGGTGAAGTGGGCAACGAGGAACATAATCTAGAGTCGATCGGCAAAGCCGGGCGGCAGCGCTGGCGCGGAATCCGCCCGACGGTGCGCGGCGTGGCGATGAACCCGGTCGATCACCCGCACGGCGGTGGCGAAGGCAAGACCGGCACCAAGCGCGATCCGGTGTCGCCGTGGGGCCAGTTCACCAAGGGCTACAAGACGCGCAAGAACAAGCGCACGCAGGCGATGATCGTGCGCAGCAGGCATCGCGCCTGATCGCTAGGAGAGGCTAAGAGATGGCACGTTCAGTCAAAAAGGGCCCGTTCGCCGACCATCACCTGGTGGCGAAAGTCGAGAAGGCCAAATCCGGCAACGACAAGCGTCCGATCAAGACCTGGTCGCGTCGCTCTACGATCCTGCCCGATTTCGTGGGTCTCACCATCGCCATTCACAACGGCAAGCAACACGTCCCGGTGTACATCACCGAGAACATGGTGGGACACAAGCTGGGTGAGTTCGCACTGACGCGGACCTTCAAGGGCCACCCGGCGGACAAGAAGGCGGCCGTTGCACCGTCCGCGAAGAAATAGGAAGCCATACTATGGAAACCACCGCTTCGTTGCGCGGCGTGCGCCTGTCGGCCCAGAAGGGCAGGCTGGTGGCCGACCAGATTCGCGGGCTGCCCGTAGACCGGGCGTTGAACGTGCTCACCTTCAGCCCGCAGAAGGCCGCGGGTATCATCCGCAAAGTGCTCGAGTCGGCGATCGCCAATGCCGAGCACAACGACGGCGCCGATGTGGACGAGCTCAAAATCAGGCGCATCTTCGTGGAGCGCGGCACGTTTCTGCGCCGCTTCCGCGCCAGCGCCAAGGGCCGTGCATCCAAGATCATGAAGCCGACCTGCCACATCTTTGTCACGGTCGGCGACGAGGAGAAATAGAACATGGGCCAGAAGATCCATCCGGTCGGCTTCCGTCTCTCGGTGCTGCGCAACTGGAGCTCGCGCTGGTACGCGAACACGCGCAACTTCCCGACCATGCTGAACGAAGACATCAAGGTGCGCGAGTTTCTGAAAAAGCGCCTGAGCCACGCCGCGGTGAGCCGCATCATCATCGAACGGCCGGCCAAGAACGCACGCATCACCATTCACAGCGCGCGGCCCGGCGTGGTCATCGGCAAGAAGGGTGAGGACATCGAATCCTTGCGCGGCGAACTGCAGAGACTGATGGGTGTTCCGGTGCACGTGAACATCGAAGAGGTGCGCAAGCCCGAGCTCGATGCGCAGTTGATCGCCGACAACATCGCCGCCCAGCTGGAAAAGCGCATCATGTTCCGCCGCGCGATGAAGCGCGCCATGACCAATGCCATGCGCCTGGGCGCGCAAGGCATCAAGATCATGAGCGCGGGCCGTCTGAACGGAATCGAAATCGCGCGCACCGAGTGGTATCGCGAGGGTCGCGTGCCGCTGCATACCCTGCGCGCCGACATCGACTATGGATTTTCCGAAGCCAAGACCACCTATGGCGTGATCGGCATCAAGGTGTGGGTGTTCAAGGGCGAAGTGCTGGGCAAGGGCGAGCAGCCGGCCGTGCCGCCGCCAGCCCCGGAACCCGAGAAGAAACCGAGGAGAGCGGGAGCCAAGCATGTTGCAGCCAGCTAGAACCAAGTATCGCAAGTACCAGAAAGGCCGCAACAAAGGCGTTGCCACGCGCGGCAACAAGGTGAGCTTCGGCGAGTGGGGCCTCAAGGCCGTGGGTCGCGGTCGCCTCACGGCGCGTCAGATCGAAGCGGCGCGGCGCGCCATGACGCGTCACATCAAGCGTGGCGGGCGTATCTGGATCCGCATCTTTCCGGACAAGCCGGTCTCGCAAAAGCCGGCCGAAGTGCGCATGGGCGGGGGCAAGGGCAACCCGGAATACTTCGTTGCCGAAATCGTCCCAGGCCGCGTGCTCTATGAAATGGACGGGGTGGACGAGACCTTGGCGCGCGAGGCGTTCCGGCTCGCAGCGTCCAAGCTCCCGATCGCTACAACCTTCGTAGCAAGACAGTTGGGATGAGTTATGGACAATAAGGAACTGCGCGGCAAAAGCCCCGCCGAGCTCAGCGACGAGCTCAAATCTCTGCTGCGAGCGCACTTCAGTCTGCGCATGCAGCAGGCGACCCAGCAGCTCACCAATACCAGCGAGCTGTCCAAGACGCGGCGCGCGATCGCCAGGGTGCGCACGATTCTGGCCGAGAAAGCGAGGCAGGCATGAGCGAGCAGCAGGCGGCGGTGGCAACCGGTATGCACCGGCAGCTCACCGGCAAGGTGGTGAGCGACAAAATGGACAAGACCGTCACGGTGCTGGTCGAGCGCCGGGTGAAGCACCCGCTGTACGGCAAATACGTGGGCCGCTCCAGCAAGTATCACGCGCACGACGAGAAGAACGAATATCACACGGGCGATGTAGTGCTGATCGAAGAATGCCGGCCGCTATCGAAGACCAAGGCCTGGCGCGTGGTGAAGCTGGTGGAGAAGGCGCGCGAAGATTAGCGCCATGCTTGCGCGAGACAGTGCACTTCCCTATAATGCCCTGTTTTTCAAGCGTGGCCTGCCTTAAGCCGGGACGACTTGATCGAAGTCAAGTCCAAGTCCAACCGGCATGTTGCCTTCCCCCGGACGGGGTCCAAGACTGGCCGCCAGAGAAGTTCGAGCGCAAAGCGGGATCGCGAATGGTGGCCCCGCAAGTCGTGAGACTGGCGGAATAAGTTGGAGAAGAAAAGTGATTCAAATGCAGACGATGCTGGACGTGGCCGACAATACCGGCGCGCGTTCGGTGATGTGCATCAAGGTGCTGGGCGGGTCCAAGCGCCGTTATGCCGGGATCGGCGACGTCATCAAGGTGAGCGTCAAAGACGCAGCGCCGCGCGGACGCGTCAAGAAGGGCGAGATCTACAACGCGGTGGTGGTTCGTACCCGGCATGGTGTGCGCCGCCAGGATGGATCGCTGCTCAAGTTCGACACCAATGCCGCCGTGCTGCTCACCAACAAGCTGGAGCCGATCGGCACGCGCATCTTCGGTCCGGTGACACGCGAGTTGCGCACCGAGCGCTTCATGAAGATCGTGTCGCTCGCGCCCGAAGTTTTGTAAAGCGAGCTCGAGGAAGGCCATGCGTAAGATCAAGAAGGGCGATGACGTCGTCGTCATCGCAGGCAAGGACAAAGGCAAGCGCGGCTCGGTGCTGCGCGTGGTGGATGCCGATCATGTCCTGGTCGAGGGCGTGAACGTGGTCAAGAAGCACCAGCGGCCCAACCCGATGAAGGGCGCCACCGGTGGGATCGTCGACAAGGAAATGCCGCTGCATATCTCCAATGTCGCGATCTTCAACTCAGGGACCAAGAAGGCCGATCGAGTCGGCTTCAAACAGCTTACGGATGGACGACGCGTGCGGGTGTTCAAGTCCAACGGCGAAATGATCGACGTGTAACAGGTTGAGAAGCGAAATGGCGCGCTTACAAGAGCAGTATCGGAAACAAATCGTCCCGGACTTGATGAAGAAGTTCGGCTACAAATCCGTGATGCAGGTCCCGCGCGTTCAGAAGATCGTGCTCAACATGGGCGTGGGCGAGGCGGTAGGCGACAAGAAGATCATGGACAACGCGGTGGGCGATCTCACCAAGATCGCCGGGCAGAAGCCGGTCGTGACGCTCGCGCGGACTTCGATCGCGACGTTCAAGATTCGCAAGGGCTATCCAGTGGGCTGCATGGTGACTTTACGCGGCACGCGCATGTACGAGTTTCTCGACCGCCTGGTGTCGATCGCCATTCCGCGGATTCGCGACTTTCGCGGCATCTCGGGGCGCTCGTTCGACGGCCGCGGCAATTTCAACTTGGGGGTGAAGGAACAGATCATCTTCCCCGAGATCGAGTACGACAAGATCGATGCGATCCGGGGACTGAACATCAGCATCGCCACCACCGCCAGAACCAACGACGAGGCCCGCGCGCTGCTCGCAGGCTTCAATTTCCCGTTCCGGAACTAGAAGGGATCTGCATGGCCAAGCTTGCCCTGATCAACCGTGAGCGCAAACGCCGAGGGCTCGTCAAGAAGTACTCGGCCAAGCGCGCCGAGCTGATCGCGACCACGCAAAACACGCGGCTCTCCGATGAGGAGCGCTACAACGCCCGCATGCTGCTGCAGCAGCTGCCGCGCAATGCGAGCCCGGTGCGATTGCGCAACCGCTGTGCGCTTACCGGCCGCCCGCGCGGAACGTTCCGCAAGTTCGGCTTGGCGCGCAACAAATTGAGGGAGATCGCGCTGCGTGGCGAGATTCCGGGTCTGACCAAGGCGAGCTGGTAGCAGGAGAGATCGATGAGCATGAGTGATCCGATCGCCGATATGCTGACGCGTATCCGCAACGCCCAGGCCTCCGAGAAGGTGACCGTGGCGATGCCGGCGAGCAAACTGAAGGCTGCAATTGCCAAAGTCCTGAAGGACGAAGGCTACATCGAGGACTTCAAGACGAGTCCGGATGGCGCCAAGCCGCAGCTGGAGATTGCCCTCAAATATTACGCAGGCCGGCCGGTCATCGAAAAGATCGAGCGCGTGAGCCGCCCGGGGTTGCGCATCTACAAGGGCACCAAGGACATCCCGCAGGTGATGAACGGGCTGGGCATTGCCATCGTGTCCACCTCCAAAGGCGTGATGACCGATCGCAAGGCGCGCGCCACCGGGCTGGGCGGTGAAGTGCTGTGCATCGTCGCCTGATGCACGAGAGCTACGAGGTCTAAGCAGATGTCGAGAATCGGAAAGCTGCCAGTGACGGTACCCCCCGGTGTGGACGTCACCGTCGGGACCGGTGAGGTCTCGGTCAAGGGACCGCTGGGTGTCCTGAAGCAAGCCGTAGCGTCTACTGTCGCGGTCAAGCGCGACGGCGACAAACTGATCGTCGAGCAGCGCGAGGAGTCGATCCAGTCCGATGCGATGAGCGGGACGCTGCGCGCGCTGCTGGCCAATATGGTGCAAGGTGTGTCCAAGGGTTTCGAGCGCAAGTTGAACCTGGTGGGCGTGGGTTACCGCGCGCAGGCGCAGGGCGATAAGATCAACCTCTCGCTCGGCTTCTCGCATCCGGTGGTGCACCAGATGCCCAAAGGCGTGAAGGTGGCAACGCCGACGCAGACCGAGATTCTGGTGACCGGAATCGACAAGCAGCAGGTCGGTCAGGTGGCCGCGGAGATCCGCAGCTATCGCCCGCCTGAGCCCTACAAGGGCAAAGGCGTGCGCTACGCGGATGAGGTGGTGGTCCTGAAAGAGACCAAGAAGAAATAGCGGAGTCGAGGCAGACATCATGATCATGAAGAAAGAAGCGCGGCTGCGCCGGGCCAAGCAGACCCGGGCCAGGATCGCGGAGCAGACTGCGATGCGTCTTACGGTGCACCGCTCCAACCTGCACATCTACGCGCAGGTGATCGATGCCACCGGCTCCAAAGTGATCGTCAGCGCCTCCTCGCTCGACAAGGATGTGCGCGGGGAGCTGGGCAACGGGGGCAACGTGAAGGCCGCCGCGCTGGTGGGCAAGCGCCTCGCCGAGAAAGCGCGCGCGAAGGGTGTGGAAGCGGTGGCTTTCGATCGGGCGGGTTACAAATATCACGGCCGGGTGAAGGCTCTGGCCGAGGCGGCACGCGCAGCCGGCCTCCAGTTCTAAGGAAGAGAAACGCATGGCAAGAGCACCTCAGAGCGAAGAGCGCAGCGACGGCTTGCGCGAGAAGATGGTCGCGGTCAATCGCGTGACCAAGGTGGTGAAGGGCGGTCGCATCCTGGGCTTTGCCGCGCTCACCGTGGTCGGCGACGGCGATGGCGGCATCGGCATGGGTAAGGGCAAGGCGCGCGAAGTGCCGGTTGCCGTGCAGAAGGCAATGGAAGAAGCGCGTCGCCGAATGGTGAAGGTCAGCCTGAAGAGCGGTACTCTGCATCATGCCGTAATTGGCGAGCATGGCGCCTCCAAGGTGCTGATTCAGCCCGCCGCCGAGGGCACGGGCATCATCGCCGGGGGGCCGATGCGCGCCGTATTCGAGGTCATGGGCGTGCAGAATGTGCTGGCCAAGTGCTTCGGCTCGACCAACCCGTACAACGTTGTGCGCGCGACTCT
>JBGQKF010000154.1:0-9087 GCA_041499435.1 Gammaproteobacteria bacterium | reverse complement strand
TGGCTCCATACCGCAGCGAGGCGATTGAGCACGCGCGGAAAGCGAGCAGGCAGCTCCGACATCGGACACTTGCGCGCAAGCGAGTCCAGCAGGCGTATCGCCTCATCGGTCAGCTCGGAGGAGCGCGCGAGTACCGGCCGCGGAACCGGCTGGACCGAGACATTTTTTTCCGGGACATTTTTTTCCGGGACGTTCTTTTCCGGGATCTTCTTTTCCGCCACCTGGCGTTTGTAGTCGTATCCGGTCAGATCCATCGACGTCTCCGTGAGCACTTGCGCATTGAATGATTGCGAACTTACGGGCCTGTCTATGCCGCGTCAAGAAATGACAAAGGAAGCTTAACGAAGCTCTGAAATCGCTGAAGTGATAGGACCTTTCTGAGCAATATGCAGATCTCTCTCGCCTCCTACAACATTCATGGCTGTGTCGGTCGCGACGGACGCTACGATAGCTCGCGCATCCTCGAGGTGCTGCGCGAGCTGGAGGCCGATGTGATTGCTTTGCAGGAAGTGGAGACCCTCCAAGCCGGCTCCGACCTGCTGTCCTACTTCGCTCAAGGGACGGGCACCACGGCGCTTGCTGGACCGACGCTCAGCCTCAGCGAAGGGCACTTCGGCAACGCACTGTTGACCCGCTTTCCGGTCACGCACGTGCAGCACGTGGATCTCACGTATCACCGACGTGAGCCGCGCGCCGCACTCGGCGCGGATCTGGACTGCGGCCATGGCGTGAAACTGCGTGCGGTGGCCACCCATCTTGGGCTCGGGCCGCGCGAGCGCCGCTTTCAAGTGCGTCGCCTGCTCAGGCTGTTTCGCACCCCGCGCGACTGGCCTGCCGTGCTGATGGGCGATCTGAACGAATGGCTGTTGTGGGGGCGGCCGCTGCGCTGGCTGCATGCGTATTTCGATCGCAGCCCCGCTTTGCCCACATTCCCTGCTCGCCTTCCGCTGTTCGCGCTGGACCGCATCCTGGTGCATCCGCACGGCGGTCTTGCCAACGTCTCAGTCCATGCGAGCCGCGCCGCGCGCATCGCATCCGACCACCTGCCGCTCAAAGCACAGCTTCGCTTCGCGACAGCAGACAGGTGAACTACCGGTCGGCAGTCTCTTTCCCCTTAGAGCTGTCCCGCGAAAACTCACGCGCGGCTCCGCGCGCTTTCTCCGCGGTTTCGTGAGCGCCTTGTTTGATCTCTTCGGCGGTTCGTCCGGCCGCGGCCTTGAGCTTGTCGGTCGCCTGCTCGGCCGCTGGCTTGGCTTCGCGAGCTGCATCCCGCGCCTGGTGACCCAGCGCCGCCGCCATATCCTTGACCGCATCTGCCACGCGCGATACGGCATCCTTCGTCGAATTCCACGCTTGCTGAGCGGACTGCTTGGCTGCGTTGAGCTGCGGCGATTCCTGTTTCTTCGAGCACGCCCATACCAGCAGCACCGTGAGTGCGATCACAAGAAGCAAACGAAGCATCGTGCCCTCCATACGGTCTGTCGCCTCGCGCAGACACGCATTCGTAACTCGTCATCTGTTCGAGTTAGGCCGGTGCATGGCTGCGGAGTTCGGACGGAGGACCGGAACGCCCCCTAGTCGAGAACGTGGGAAACCAGTCCGTCGGCGAGCTTAGGCTCGAACCAGGTCGATTTGGGCGGCATCACTTGCCCGCGATCGGCTACCGCCATCAGGTCTTCCATATGCGTGGGGTGCAGACTGAACGCCGCGGCCATGGCACCCGAATCCACCCGGCTCTCGAGCGCGCTGGTTCCGCGAATACCGCCGATGAAATCGACGCGCTTGTCGGTACGCAGATCATGAATATCGAGAATCGGCGCGAGAAGATGATCGGCAAGCAGGCTCACGTCCAGGCGCGCAACGGGATCGTGCACCGGCACCAGGCCCGCATGAATGAAGAGGCGGTACCATCTGCCGGCAAGATACAGCCCGAATTCACCGCGGCTTCGCGGGGCAACCGGCACCGACACCGGCTCGACATTGAACGCTCCCCGCAATCGCTGCTCAAATGTGAGAACGGAAAGACCATTCAAGTCCGCCACTACGCGGTTGTAGGGCAATATCTGCATCTCGTGGTGAGGGAAGCACACCGCAAGAAAATATTCATGTGCGTGTGTGGGCCAGCGTGACGGCTGCGCGCGTCGAGCTGTAGCAACCCGCGACGCCGCGGCAGAGCGATGGTGTCCGTCGGCGATGTACAAGGCGGGCATGGCGTCGAACTGCGCGCTCAAACCGGAGATAGCGTCGCGCGAATTGACCGTCCATACCGTGTGCCGCACGCGGTCTTCACCAGTGACGTCGGCCACCGGTGTCCCGTTCGCCAACTGGGCGAGCAGCGCATCGACCGCCGGGGCGTGTGGATAGGCCATCAGCACCGGTCCGGTCTGCGCGTCCAGCGCTTCGATCTGCCGCACACGATCGTCTTCTTTATCGGGTCGGGTGAACTCGTGCCTGCGAATGCGATTCGAGTCGTACTCGGCGACACTGGCGGCGCACACCAGACCGGTCTGCGTATGATCGTCGAGGGCAAGGCGGTAGATGTAATAAACAGGCTCGGGATCGCGCGCTAAAATGCGCGCGGCCAGCATGGCCTGCAAATTCTGCGTGGCTTTCGCATACACTTGCGGCGCGTACGGATCGGTGCCTGGAGGCAGATCGATCTCCGGGCGCGAAATGTGTAGAAAGCTCCACGGCTTGCCTGCGGCACGCGCGCTCGCCTCCGCAGTGGAGAGTACATCGTATGGCGGAGCGGCCACATCAGCCGCACGCTCCGGTACCGGGCGCAGTCCGCGAAAAGGTCTAATGAGATGCAAGGACATACCTCGTCGAAAGCAGCGGATTCTACCTGTTCGGCTCAGCTGTCGGGCGGCTGAGATGCGCCGACCGCCGGTAGATCACTGGCTTGCCATCGGCGTTGCCTTGGCCAATGCTCAGGCCTCACGCGGCCCGTCTGCATGATAGAAGATGATTTCCTCAGTCTCGGCCCGCATGGCTTCCACCGCATCGCATACACGGAATGGGGCAATGCCGCCAACGCCCACATCGTCATGTGCGTTCACGGTCTCACGCGTAATAGTCGCGATTTCGATTTCCTTGCGCAGAGCCTGCAGCGGCGCGTTCGCGTGGTATGCATGGATGTAGCGGGACGGGGACGCAGCGATTGGTTGCCTCGCAACGGCGACTACACCTTCCGGCAGTATCAGACCGACGCCGCAGCGTTGATCGCCAGAGTGACCAATCCGCGGGCGCAATCGGCTCCCGCGCAGTGGCTGCAAGCGCTCAAGCAGACGGCAAATCCAGCGGTCGATTGGGTCGGCACCTCGATGGGCGGGCTGATCGGCATGCTGCTCGCAGCCCAGCCGCGTTCGCCGATTCGCCGTCTGGTGTTGAACGATGTCGGTCCGTTCATCCCGTGGGCGGCGCTGCTGCGACTCAAGAGCAATCTCGCGACGCCAAAGCGCTTTGCCTCGCTCGCCGAGGTAGAGAGCATGCTGCGCCAGGCATGTGCGCAGTGGGGCACGCTCTCCGATGAGCAATGGCGACATCTCGCCGAGCACAGCGTCCAGCGTTCCGAGGACGGCAGCTACGTTCTGGCGTGCGACCCGGCGGTGGGTGTGGCGACCGCATGGGGTTGGAGTCCCGAAGCAAAGCTCGGCAATCGCAGCCTGCTCGGCATGGAGCTGTGGTCGGTGTGGCAGGCGGTGCAATGCCCCACATTGGTGATCCGCGGTGCCGACTCGGAGGTGCTCACGCCCGACACCATTGCACGCATGCAGGAACGCGGACCGCGCACAACGGTGGTGGAACTGCCCGGCATCGGCCATGCACCCTCGCTCATGGCAGCCGATCAGATCGCGCTGGTGCATGATTTTCTGACTGACGATGCGGAAGAGCAGCAAGGTGAACAGGTGAACAGGTGAAGAGGTGAACAGGTAACAGATTGGGATCGTTCACACGGCTGTTCACCTCTTCACTTTTTCACCTCTTCACTCCTTCACGCTTGCCTTCAAGGACGCGGGCGGCGAAATCGTAGAGTGCTGCTTCGTCATCGACCTGCCGGAGCTGGGCGGGCGCAAGCGCCTGGAGGCTCTCGGACACCGCGTCTTTGCTCTGATTGAATTTGAGGGGGATTGAGGCGGTTCGACCCAGTATGAAAGCATCCCCGGCCTGCGGCTGCGGCACGAAACCGGTTGCTAGAGCGCTCTTCTCCCGCTTGACAGCATCCCCTGGAGCCCGCTACATTCGCGGCATGTCCTCCCGCTATCATCTTCGTATCGCTCTTACCGGCGCCCTGCTGGGCCCGGGCCTGCTGCTGCGCGCATAGCGCGCACACTCTTCCCCCCACATTTCGAGCTGTACCACGGCCCCGCCGATGGCCCGCTTTGGTGCTATCGCATTCGAGCTCGTAGCGGCGGCAACTTCCACACACGCGGATTAGAGACTCATCATGCTCAAAGACCCTTCTTCGAAATATCGGGCCTTCACGCCGGTACAGCTGTCCGATCGCCGGTGGCCGTCACGTACCATCGTCGCCCCACCGATCTGGTGCAGCTCGGATCTGCGCGACGGCAATCAGGCGCTGATCGAGCCGATGAACGGCGATCGCAAGCGGCGCATGTTCGATACGCTGGTGGCCATCGGCTGCAAGGAGATCGAAGTGGCGTTTCCGTCGGCGTCGCAGACGGATTTCGACTTCGTGCGTCATCTGATCGAGAGCAACGCCATCCCGGACGATGTCACGATCCAGGTGCTGACGCAGGCGCGCGAAGACCTAATCCGCCGGACCTTCGACAGCGTTCGCGGAGCCAGGCGCGCCATCATGCATGTCTACAACGCAACCTCGCCGAGCTTCCGCCGTATCGTCTTCGCGCAGGACCGGGCGGGGGTGATGGAAATCGCTGTGAACGCGGCCAGGCTGATCCGCGACCTGGCGCAGGAGCGGCCGGAAACGGATTGGCGCTTCGAATACAGCCCTGAGACCTTCACCGCAACCGAGCTCGACTTCTCGGGCGACGTGTGCGAGGCGGTGCTCGACGTGTGGCAGCCGACGCCGCAGCGTAAGGTCATCTTGAACCTGCCGGCGACGGTGGAAGTCGCCACGCCCAATATCTATGCCGATCAGATCGAATGGATGGATCGCAACCTGAGCCGTCGCGACTGCATCCTGCTGTCTCTGCACCCGCATAACGACCGCGGCAGTGGTGTCGCGGCGGCCGAGCTCGGCCTGATGGCCGGCGCCGATCGTGTCGAGGGTTGCTTGTTCGGCAACGGCGAGCGCACGGGCAATGTCGATCTGGTCACCCTTGCGCTCAACCTGTACACGCAAGGTATCAATCCGAACCTCGACTTCTCGAACATCAACGAAGTCGCGCGCACCGTGGAGTATTGCAATCAACTGCCAATCCACCCGCGCCACCCGTATGTGGGCGATCTTGTGTTCACCGCGTTTTCCGGCTCGCATCAGGATGCGATCAAGAAAGGGTTTGCTGTACAGCGTGCCGACGCGCTGTGGGAAGTGCCGTATCTACCGATCGATCCGGCCGACGTGGGCCGCACTTACGAATCGGTGATCCGCGTGAACAGCCAGTCGGGCAAGGGCGGCATCGCGTTTCTCTTGGAGCGCGATTACGGAATTGCCCTGCCGCGACGTATGCAGATCGAATTCAGCCAGGCCGTGCAGAAGGTAACCGATGCCACCGGCAAAGAGATGAGTGCCGAGGAGATCTGGTCGGTATTCCAGTCGGAGTACCTGCGCGCACGCACCCCGTTCGAATACATCTCCCATCATCTGTCTGAGGATCCCGCGCGTCCCAATGTACAGAGTATCCGCGCCCGGTTGAAGCTCAAAGGTGAGGAACGCGAAGTCAGCGGCAGCGGCAACGGCCCGCTCGATGCGTTCTTGCATGCGCTCGATGTACCGGTGAACATCCAGAGCTACGAGGAGCGTGCGATCGGGCAGGGCAGCGACGCGCAGGCGATCGCCTTCGTGGAAGTGGGCGGCAGTGCGATGTCCGGCTCGTGCTTCGGCGTTGGCTTACATGCCAACATCGTCACGGCTTCCCTGCTGGCGGTACTCTCAGCGGTCAATCGCGCAATGGCGCGCACGGAAATGCAGGCGTCGGTGCCCGCCGGCGGAGTGCGTCGCGTGGCGTAAGGGCTAGATCGGCTCGCGCCGCGAGCGCGGTTGCGTCAACGATTCGGGGCGCATGATCTCGTCGAGCTCGGCCTGCGTCAGCAAGCCTTTGCTCAGGACGAGGCTGTAGACGCTGGCGCCGGTGGCCTGCGCCTCACGCGCAATCATGGACGCATTCTCGTAGCCGATGTAGGGATTGAGCGCGGTCACCAGCCCGATCGATTCTTCGACCATGCGGCGCATGCGCTCGCGATTCGCGGTAATGCCGCGCACGCAGCGATCTGCCAGCGTGAGGCAACCCTGACGCAGATGGGTGATGCTCTTGAACAAGCTATGCGCGATGATCGGCTCGAAGGCATTGAGCTGGAGCTGTCCCGCCTCGGCGGCGAAGGAGACGGACACATCGTTGCCGATCACCTCGAATGCAATCTGATTGACGACTTCTGGAATCACCGGATTGACCTTCCCCGGCATGATGCTGGACCCGGCCTGCACCGGGGGTAGATTGATCTCGCCGAATCCGGCGCGCGGGCCGCTGGAGAGCAAACGCAGATCGTTGCAGATCTTAGACAGCTTCACCGCCACCCGCTTGAGCACGCCGGATAGCTGCACGAAAGCGCCCGCATCCTGTGTGGCTTCCACGAGGTTGGGTGCGGTCACCAAGTGGATGCCGGAGATGTCGGTCAAATAGCGGCATGCGAGCGCCGCATAGTCGGGCTCCGCATTGATGCCGGTGCCGATGGCCGTGGCGCCCAGGTTGATCTCCTGGATCAGCAGCGCAGCTTCGCGCAACCGCTGCTCATCCTCGCCTATCATCACCGCGTACGTGCTGAACTCCTGCCCGAGCGTCATCGGCACGGCGTCCTGCAACTGGGTGCGTCCCATCTTCAGCACATCGGCGAAGGCCTGCGCCTTGGCCTCGAACTCGGCGCGCAATGCAGCCATCGCGGCGAGCAGCCGATTCAGCCCAAAGCCCAGCGCCACGTTGATCGCCGTGGGATAAACGTCGTTGGTGCTCTGGCTCAGGTTGACGTGGTCCATCGGGTGCAGATGCTATATTCACCCTTCTGCCTGCCGAGCAGCTCGAGCCCGCGGTTGGCAATCACCTCGTTGGCATTCATGTTGGTGGAGGTACCCGCGCCACCTTGAATCACATCGACCACGAATTCCTGGTGCAGCTCGCCGGCGCGAATGTCGCGACACGCCTGGATGATGGCCGCCGTGCGACGCTCGTCGAGCAAGCCCAGATCCTGGTTCGCATGCGCGGCGGCCTGCTTCACACAGGCGAGCGCATTGATGATCTCGGGATAGATGCTGATCGGCGTTCCGGTGATGGGAAAATTCTCCAGCGCCCGCAAAGTATGGATGCCGTAATACGCGTTGGCGGGAACCTGGCGATCACCGAGCAGATCGTGCTCGACGCGAAACGCATGGGTAGTCATCGCTGCCTCCTATCCCGGGCCATTGACGAAGCCCAGGCCCTAAGCATCGATCATGCCGGTGGCGAGTCGGCGGCCTATCCCGGCAGCGGCCCGGCTCGCCCGGTCAAGTCTTCCCGCATGGAAACATGTAAATCAACGCGCGCAGCACGAGAATCCCCGCAGGATACTCGCGCATGGCTGGTTCGCTCTCGAGGAAGTTGCGCACGCCTTCGGCGAGTTGCAGTCCGGTGACGCCGCTGGGCGCGCAGAAATACTGATCGGCTTCGGCACCGTGATACTGCACGATCTGAATCGCGTCGTAGACGCCGAAGATGTAGGCGATCGAGCTGGCATCTTTGCGCAGCAGGCGTTCGTACAGCACGCCGCCGTCGATGAAGTGTTCCTGCGCCTGCGCGTTCAGGGCGAGCAGCAGCACTGCCAGGCTGAAGAGGCTTCTCATAGCGGCTCCGTGGAATCGAGTGGCGACTCGCTAGAGTGTCGAACTCTTTTCCCGGACGTGCAAGCCCCCCGAAGCAGTAGCGCGTCGCCTGCTGCAGAGGGTTGAGGCGCGGCGTGCAGCCGCGGGGGTCAGCGCGTGCGATCCCAGTCGCGGCCTGCCATGCAATCATGCATGAACACCAGGTAGGCATCGCCCGGCTTCATGCCGACCAGCAGGTCGTTGGTATAGATGATGTTGTTGATGTTGGACACGAGCCTGCGCTCGCTACGGGCGTCGGGCGAGAACTGCTCGGTGAGGGCGGCGAGCGAGGCGCCGGCGGCGGTGCCAGATTGTTTGGCGGCAAGTGTAGTGGCGGCGAGCTCCCCGATCCGTTCACAAGTGAGGCTGCCGGTGTCATAGGCACCGGCTTGCGACGACACGGCGAGAAGACATGCACCGAAAAAGGCTGACTTGTACATGGCTGGTACTCCTAATGGGCAGCCCGCGAGGGCTTATACCGGAGCTGTAGCAATATTCGTTCTACTTGCCATGGCGCGGGCCCAGCCGAGATCTCGGCATCCGAAAAAACTCAAGCCATTAGCCTGGTCACGGGACGCTTTAGTACAAAGGAATGAGACGCTCGCCAACACGTCTCTGGCGCCAGTTCCGACGCACCGCGGGACCTGCGCCCCCTGCTATAGCGTGCACTTCGCCGCGGCGTCGCCGTCAGGGGCCGAATACGCCATGACCGCCATGCCGAAAAAGATTGCTGCGCACGTAAAAGGTGCATCGAGCACCATTGAGCCGCACCGGCCTTCGCGTCAGGCGAGCTCAGCGCGCACGATCTTCGCGCCCGCCGCGAGCGCCTGCAGTTTCCCAAGCGACACGGCCCGTGGCAGGGGCACCATGCCGCAGTTGGTGCAGGGGTAGAGCTTGTCCGCCGGAACATACTTGAGCGCAGCGCGGATGGTTGCTGCGACTTCCTGCGGACTTTCCACCGTTTCGGTTGCGACGTCGATCGCGCCGACCAGTACGTCTTTGCCCTGGAGCAGTCCAAGCAGCTCGATCGGCACTTTCGAGTTGTGGCATTCGAG
>JBGQKF010000153.1:0-9110 GCA_041499435.1 Gammaproteobacteria bacterium | reverse complement strand
TCTGATCGATATTCCGAACCTCGGTCAACGCAGCAACGCGTACCTCGCCTACTTCGCACAACGCTACCTGCTCGGTGTCGCAACCGTGACCTCGCCGGTCACCGGGCGCGGCGAGGGCCTGATCTTCTTCGCTTATGCGCTGCTGGCGTTTGGTTATCGGTGGGTTGTAACTGCGCTGATCGTGATGTGGGCCGGACATATCTCCTTCTGGCTGGGGATTGCGATTGCAGCGACGGTCCTCTACAGCATGGTCATGCAGCCGCTCGCGCGCCTGGTGCTGTTCCTCAAGCGCGCACCGCAGCTCGCGCGGAACCGCTCACGTGGCATCATGATCACCGGCACCGCGGCGATCGCACTGCTCCTGGTATTTTGCTTCGTGCCAATGCCCTTCATCACGCAGGCGAAGGGCGTGGTCTGGCTGCCCGAGCAGGCCCGTATCCGTGCCGCTACTGAAGGATTTATCACCGAGGTGCTCGCCAAGGACGGACAGGAGGTGAACGTCGGCGACCCGATCCTGGTGCTGTCGGATCCGGATCTGCTGGCCGAGCGCGAAACCGTGCGCGCCGCAATTCAGGCGCTCGATATCCAGTACACGCGCGAGATCGGTATCAATACGGCACGCGCCAAGTCGATCGGCGAGGAGGCGGCGGCCAAGCGCGACGAGCTCGCTCAGCTCGACCAGCGCGTGGACCATCTGCGCGTGGTGAGCACCGAGCGTGGTGCACTGGTGATGCCGCGTGCGCAAGATCTTCCGGGAACATTCGTCAGCAAGGGCACCGTGCTCGCGCATGTGCTGCGCCCCGAGCAGATCCGCATCAAGGTCGCGGTCTGGCAGGAAGACTCCGGCCTGATCCGTGGCGGCGCGCGCGAGGTCGAAGTGAAGCTCGTCGATGCGCCCGATCAGGTTTTGACCGGGCGTCTCACCGGTGAGGTGCCCGCCGCAACCGTATATCTGCCGACAGCCGCGCTCGGCGATCGTGCGGGCGGCCCGATCGTTACCGACCCGAGCGACAAGGAGGGTACCAAGACGCTGGAGCCGATGTTCCTGTACGAGCTGCTGCTCAATACCAAGACGCTGGAGCGAGTCGGCGCGCGCGTGTCCGTGCGCTTCGACCACGGCGCGAAGCCCCTGGCATTCCAGGTACAACGGCGTTTGCAGCAGCTGTTCCTGAAGCAGTTCAATCCGCAGACCTGATTTCTCAGCTGCCGCTGCCTTAACCGATGAGACCAGCAGCCCTGCCCACACCCGGAATCGCGACGGGTCCGTATCCGGAGCGCCGCGATCCCAACCGCAAACGCTCTGTAGGCGGCTGGCTCGTACGCCTCTCGCGCGCACTGCCCGGTGTCGAGCGGCGATCGCACCGCACGTTTCTCGCGCATGTGCATGAACAGGACGCACACCTGCGCAATCTGTCGACAGCCGCATTCCAAGGGCAGGTGCGCGACCTGCGGGCACGACTCGCTGCTTCCGGATTCAAGAACTACGGCAACGCCGCTGCTTTCGCGCTGGTGCGTGAGGCTACACGTCGCGAACTCGGGCTTGTTCACTTCGACACGCAGCTGATCGCGGGCAACATCATGCTCGGGAATCGGCTGGCGGAGATGGCTACCGGCGAAGGCAAGACCTTGACCGCGACATTGACCGCAGCCACTGTCGCGCTCGCCGGAATGCCGGTGCACGTGATCACCGCCAATGACTACCTCGTCGAGCGTGATGCCGAGGTGGTGGGCGCGGTGTATCGGGCGCTCGGCCTGTCGGTGGGTATCGTCACGCAGCCGATGGACCAGACGCAGCGGCGTGCCGCCTATGCCTGCGACATCACCTATTGTACCGCCAAGGAACTGGTCTTCGATTACCTGCGCGATCGGCTCGTCCGTCGCGACATCGCGAGCGATCTGCACGAGCGCGTGCGACGATTGGATGGGGCGGAGACGGCGCAATCGGGCCTGTTGCTGCGCGGGTTGTGGATGGCGCTGATCGACGAGGCGGACAGCATCCTGATCGATGAGGCAAGAACGCCGCTGGTGTTGTCCCAGTCGCGCGTGAACGTGCAGCAGGTGAACTACCTCAAGGAGGCGCTCAGGCTCGCCGATACGCTGAAAAGCGGTGTGGACTATCGCCTGCACGCGGCCGAGGGGAGGGCGGAGCTGTTGCCGGCCGGCCGCAGCCGAATCGATGCACAGGCGCAGCGCATGGGCGGGTTGTGGCGCGACTCGCGGCATCGGGAAGAAGTCATCAGCATGGCGCTCGCCGCGCGGTATGTGTTCTTGCGCAATCAGCACTACATCGTGCGCAATGACGAAATCATCATGATCGATCAGAACACCGGGCGCCTCGCGCCGGGCCGGGTGTGGTCGCGGGGGTTGCACCAGCTGATTGAAGCGAAGGAAGGTTGCAAGCCCACCGGCGACCAGGAAACGATTGCGCAGATTACCTATCAGCGATTCTTTCCGCGTTATCTGCGGCTGGGCGGTATGAGCGGAACGCTGCAGGAAGCGCACGCCGAGCTCTACGGCGTGTATGGCCTGTCGATCGAGCGCGTGCCGCTGCGCAAGCCAAGCCGTCGCGTCTATCTTCCCCAGCGCGTGTTCGTGACTCGTGCCGAGAAGTGGGCGGCGGTCGTGCAACGCGTCGAACAGTTGAGTGGCGAGGGGCGTCCGGTACTGATCGGAACCGACTCGGTTGCAGACTCGGATTCTCTGAGCCGGCTGCTGCTGGACAGAAGCTTGCAGCATGCCGTGCTCAATGCCCGCGACGACAGCGAAGAGGCGAAGGTCGTAGCTCGCGCAGGACAGGCGGGTCAGGTCACGGTAACGACCAACATGGCCGGACGCGGCACCGACATCCCGCTCGCGCCGGCGGTAGCCGAAAGCGGCGGCCTGCACGTGATCTGCTGTCAGCACAACGCGTCGGCACGCATCGATCGCCAGCTGCAAGGTCGCTGCGCCCGACAAGGCGATCCGGGTAGCGTCGAGACCATCCTTTCTTTGCAGGATGGCCTGATCGCCCGCTACTGGCCCACATGGGTGCGCGCGGCGCTGGGCTGGTGGCTGCGCGAGGGCCGCAGCCTGCCCGGATGGCTGGGCAAGCTCACTGCACAACTCCCGCAGCTCGCCGAAGAACGGCGCCAGCGCATGGAGCGCAAGGTGCTGCTGGAAGTAGACAACCGCGCAGAGAAGCGGCTGTCATTTGCCGGTCGCGGTGAGTGAGGCCATCACATGGGTGCGCGCATATTCCGCGAGAATACGGCCTGGAGTGGGCGCGCGGGAGACCGACGCCGGGTCGTGATCGAGGAGATCGAGCCTCGCATCCTGTACTCGGCGGACTTGAATCCGGTAGCTCTCGACGCGGTGACGGCGCTGCCAGTGGCCGAACAGCGTGTCGTCGACGCGAGCGGAGAATTCCAGGCGCAGCCGACGCAGCACGCATTGCAAGCGTGCCGTCACGAAGTCGTGTTCGTGGACACTGCCGTTCCCGACTACAGGCAGCTCGTCGAGGACATCCATGCGCAGTCGGGGCCGCAACGTCAGCTCGACGTGGTGCTGATAGACGCTCACGCCGATGGCATCGAGCAGATTGGTGCCACGCTGGCGACGATGAAAGATGTGAGCGCGCTGCACATCGTTGGTCACGGCAGCGACGGGCAGGTCGAGCTTGGTGCAACTGTACTGAACTTCGACTCGCTGCTGTGCCATGCCACTCAGATCAAGGGCTGGAAGCAGGCGCTCGCGCCGGGCGCTGACCTGCTCGTCTACGGTTGCGATATCGCCGAGCACGCGGATGGCCGCGCACTGATCGACGCTTTGGGTCGACTCACAGGAGCCGATGTCGCGGCAAGCGAGAACCTCACGGGTACTACTGCAAAGGGCGGTGACTGGGATCTGGAATACCGGACGGGAAACATCGAGACGCCTTTGGCGATCAGTGCGACTGAGCAAAACGCCTGGACGGGCCTGCTCGACGCGTACGTTGCTCCCGCGGGCGTGGACTCGAGTACCAGTTCCACCGTGTCGAGCACGCCACAAACGGGCGCTGCCGCAAACCCGCAAGCGCAGGTCACCTCGGCGCCCCTGGCGTTCGAGCAGAATGTCGGTCAGGCCGATGCCTCGGTTGATTACCTTGCTCGCGGCAGCGGCTACACCGTGGTTCTCACAGGCGGTGATGCTTTGCTGGCATTGGGCGATGGACCGACGGCGAGCGTCGTCCGGCTCAATGTCGTCGGTGACAACGCCAACGCGGCTGCAGCCGGGGAGAATGCGCTCGCGACCAAGACCAACTACCTGATCGGGGATCAGCAGCAATGGTTCACCAACGTCGCTAACTATGGCGGCGTCGTATACCACGACATCTATCATGGCATCGACCTGCGCTACTACGGCAACCAGCAGCAGCTCGAATACGACTTCACCGTCAAGTCGGGAGCCGATACCAGCGCCATCCGGCTCGACTTCTCCGGTGCGAAAGGCGTCACGGTCGCTGATAGCGGCGATCTCGTGCTGACATTAGACGACGCCGGCCACACGATCTCCTTCAAAGCTCCGGTAGCGTACCAGGACGGGCCGGACGGACGCGAGGCGGTATCCAGCAAATACGTGCTGAACGACGATGGGACTGTGGGCTTCCAAACCGGCGCCCACGACACCAGCCGCGACCTGGTGATCGATCCGGTGTTGTCCTACGCGACTTACTTCGGTGGCTCCAGCGCAGAGGTCGGAAACAGCGTGGCGGTCGACGCGTCCGGCTACGTCTACATGACCGGCTACACGAACTCTACCAGCCTGTTGGGCGCGCTTGGGATCGGCGGTGCGAGTCACGTGTTCGTTACGAAGTTCTCACCGACGCTCGGCTCGGCCATCTACACCAGCTATGTGGGCGGCAACGGCAACGATTACGGGACGGGCATCGCCGTCGATACAAGCGGCAACGCTTACGTGATCGGCAACACCACCTCGAGCAGTGGCTTCTCCACAACTGGCGCCTACGACACCTCTCGCGGCGGCTCCCAAGATGCGTTTGTGCTGAAGCTCGACGCAAACGGCGCGCTGGTGTATTCGACTTACCTGGGTGGCAGCGGAAATTCCGATGCAGCTTGGGCTATCGCGCTCGATGGGGCGGGAAGTGCCTATGTGACGGGCGTCGCGTCCGCCGCCAGCTTTCCCACCAGCGCTGGAGCCGCCGATACGACCTACGGAGGCAGCAACGACGCCTTTGTGGCCAAGCTGAGCGCCGACGGAAGCACGCTCCAATATTCCATGTTCATCGGCGGCTCGGGCGCTGATGTTGGCTACGGTCTTGCCCGCGATGCTTCCGGCAACATCGTGATCGTCGGCGAGACGGCGTCGAGTGACCTCGCTACGACGGCGAACGCGTATCAGAGTGCGTACGGTGGCAGCGGCAACGGCAGCAGCGCGGGCGACGCGTTTATCATGAAGCTCGACAGCACGCTGTCAAACGTCCTCTACAGCTCTTACCTCGGAGGAAGCAAGACGGATATCGCCTTTAACGTCACGCTGGACGCTTCCGGGAAGATCTACCTGGCCGGCGAGACCTCCTCCTCCGACTTCGATTTGAGCGCGAACGCGCTCAAATCATCGCTGTCCGGCACCACTGATGCCTTCGTCTCCGTCATCGATCCTAGTCTGAGCGGAGCGAGCTCGCTGGTCTATTCAACGTATATCGGTGGAAACAAGAACACGGAAGCGGGGTTGGGCATCGGCGTCGACGCTGGAGGCCGGATCTACGTTTCCGGTCAGAGCGACTCGACCAACGGCTTCCAGCGGACCACCGCGGCCACCAGCAGTTCGGGCGTAGACGCCTTCCTGGTCGTGATCGACCCCGCGGCGTCCACCGGCAATATGCTCGTTTACGGCACCTTTTACGGCGGCAGCGGCGCCGACTATGGCGACAACGGACTGTACAGCAACGGTAAGTACTACCTCGTGGGCGATACCGCTTCGTCAGGCATCGCGACTTCAGGCAGCTACGATTCGTCTTTCAACGGTGGCACAGATGCCTTCGTGGCGGTATTCAATCTCGCGCCAGTGGTCAGCACCACAATAGGATCCTTGAGCTACACGGAGAATGCCGGAGCGGTCGCGCTGGACTCAGGCATCGCCGTGACGGACGCGGGCATCGCCAATCTCGCCGGCGCCACCCTGCAGATCACCGGCAACTATGTGAGCGGTGAAGATGTGCTCGGTTTCGTCAACCAGTTCGGTATCGCCGGCAGCTGGGACGGGGCCACCGGCACGCTGACGCTGACCGGCGTATCCAGCGTCGCCAACTATCAGGCCGCGCTGCGCTCGGTCACTTACACGAACAGCAGCGAGATGCCGAGCACGGCACCCCGAACGTTGGCCGTCACCGTGAACGACGGCGTGCTGTCGAGCGCCATCGCCACGCGCACGATCGCCGTGACCTCTGTGAACGATCCGCCGGTGATCACCGTCCATGCGCTGCAACCGATCTACGAAGACACTAACCTGGTGTTCTCGTCCGCGAACAGCAACGCGATCTCAATTGCCGATGTGGACGCCGGCGGCAGCCCGCTGCAGGTTACGCTGACGGCGGGTTACGGAAAGCTCACCCTGTCGCAGACTACCGGGCTCACGTTCGTCACGGGTAGTGGCCTGGCCAATACCACAATGACTTTTACCGGCGCGCTGACAGACATCAACACGGCCCTGGACGGGTTGCGCTACGATCCAAACGCCGATTTCAACGGCTCGGGCAGCATCCAGATCGTCACCAACGATCAGGGCAACAGCGGCTCCGGCGGGTCGAAGAGCGCCGCGGTCAGCATGGCGATCACGGTGCTTCCCGTCGACGACGCGCCCGTCAACAATCTGCCCGGCCCGCAGATCACGGCTCAGAATATGCCGCTGGTCCTTTCCAGCGCCAACGGCAACCCGATCACGGTGAGCGACATCGACGCCGGAAGCGGGCCCATGCAGATCACGCTTGCCGTTGCACAGGGCAGCATGACACTGGGCCCCACCACTGCCGGGTTGAGCTCGGTCGTAGTCGGCAGCGGCAGTATCCAGCTTGCGGGAACGCTGAGTGCTGTCAACGCCGCGCTGGATGGACTGACTTTCACGCCCAATACCGGTTTCAGCGGTGCCACCGGCATCACCATCGTGTCCGACGATGGCGGCAACACCGGTTCTGGAGGACCGTTGATCGCGAACTCGACGCTGTCGATAACAGTGGCAACCGACGTCGCGCCCACGGTCACGACCTCGGCTGCGCCGCTCGCTTATACCGAGAACGATCCCGCTACGGCGATCGACGTCGGCCTGACGGTGAGCGATCCCGACAGCGCGACGCTGGACCATGCACTGATCCGCATTGCGGGCAACTACGTGGACGGTGAAGACGTGCTGGGGTTTACCAACCTCGGCAGCATCGCCGGCAGCTGGGACCCTTCGAGCGCAACGCTGAGCTTGAGCGGCGCAGCCAGTGTCACGGAGTACCAGACCGCGCTGCGGTCGGTGACCTACCGGAATCTGAGCGACGCTCCGAGCGCCGCGACCCGCACGCTCACTTATGTAGTCAACGACGGCGTTGCTGACGGCGCCATCGCGACGCACTTAGTAGAGGTTACTCCAGTCAACGATGGTCCTTCGATCGCTGTTCTCGGACCTCAGAGCACAGACGAAGACAACGAGCTCGTGTTCTCCGCAACCAACGGCAACGCGATCGTTATCGCTGATCTCGATGCTGGCAACAATCCACTGCAGATCACGTTGACGGCCACGAACGGCGTGCTGTCTCTGGCTCAGGTGAGTGGTCTCACCGTCACCGCGGGCGCCGACGGCACCGGCTTCGTGACGTTTGCCGGAATGCAAAGCGACGTGAACGCGGCGCTGAACGGGCTGCGGTTCGATCCGGTCGCCAATTTCAACGGCGTTGCGGGCCTGAATGTGAGCGTCGACGATCAAGGCAACAGCGGGATTGGAGGCCCGTTGAGCAGCAACGCGAGCGTTGATATCGTGGTGGCCGCCGCGAACGATGCGCCGACCGGAGCCGATGTCACCGTAACGACACTGGAGGATACGCCATACGTGTTCTCCACGACAGATTTTGGTTTCAACGATCCGAACGACGCGCCGGCCAACGCTCTGCTCGCGGTACGTGTCGAGTCGCTGGCGAGCGGCGGTATGTTGCTCGACAACGGTGTGGCGGTAAACGCCGGCCAGTTCGTAACTGCAGCCGATATTGCGTCGGGTAAGCTGATATACGTGCCCAATGCGAACAGCGCGGGCGCGGCCTATTCCACCTTTACTTTTCAAGTGCAGGACGACGGTGGGACCGCCAACGGCGGGGTCGATCTCGACGCCACGCCGCGCACGCTTACGATTGACGTCACAACGGTCAACGACGCCCCGGCGGGCAACGACGGGACCGTGACGACCCTCGAGGATACGCCCTATGTGTTCAGCGCGATCGACTTTGGTTTCAACGATCCCAACGATAACCCCAGCAACGATCTGCTCGCGGTCAAGATCGGCAGCTTGCCGGGTGCGGGGAGTTTGACGTTGTTCGGAGCGGCGCTGAGCGTGGGCCAGCTGGTCTCGGCGACGGATATCGCGGCGGGTGGACTGACCTTCGCCGCCGCACCCGACGCGAACGGAGCGGCGTACGCGAGTCTCACGTTCCAGGTTCAGGACGACGGTGGCACTGCCAACGGCGGCGTCGATCTGGATGCCACTCCCAACACGATCACCATCGACGTGCTGCCAGTCAACGATGCGCCGTCCGGCACGGACAAGATTGTGATGACGTTAGAGGACACACCGTACGTTTTCTCCAGCACCGACTTCGGCTTTGCCGACCCGCACGATACCCCGGCGCACAATCTGGCTGCCGTCCAGATCACCAGTGTACCGACTAGCGGTAGTCTCACTCTCAACGGTACGGCGGTTATCGCGGGGCAGCGAGTCGATGCAACCGACATCGCTGCCGGCGCTTTCGGCTTCAGCCCCGCTGCCAATGCGAATGGACCCGCCTCTGGGAGCTTCACGTTCCAGGTGCAGGATGACGGGGGCACGACCAACGGCGGAATCGACGCGGATCCCACACCGCGAACGATCACGATCGATGTCACCGC
>JBGQKF010000152.1:0-9116 GCA_041499435.1 Gammaproteobacteria bacterium | reverse complement strand
CGTCATCGCGGGAAAGGGATTCTCGTAACTCCATACCGCATTGTCCGACACCCGGTCGCCGACGCGCAAACTAAAGTACGATGCATCGCCTTTGTAGGGACAGTGCGTCGAGTGCGTGGTCCGATCGAAGTGGGTCATGTCGGCATCCTCACGCGGGATATAAAACACCGGCGAAAGCGTGGCTTCCTTCAATGTCAGTGCGTCATTGCTGTCGGCGACAACTTGCCCATTGAAGATCACGCGCACACGCTTCGGATTGCGCTCGATGGTGATCGGATGATCGGGTCCAGGCAGCTTCAACATCACCTCCGGTTCACTGTGCGCCGCGCTTGAGCTCGGCTGCGCTGGGTAGAAATTCGAGCACCGGCCCCTTGGGCACGATACCACTCGGGTTCAGATGCCGGTGGCTCAGGTAATAGTGCCGCTTGATGTGGTCCATGTTCACCGTGTCCGCGATGCCCGGTATGCGATAGAGGTCCAGCAACAGCCGAGACAGGTTTGGATAGTCTGCGATCCGCCGCAGATTGCATTTGAAGTGCACGTAATACACCGCATCGAACCGCACCAGGGTGGTAAACAGCCGCCAATCAGCTTCCGTCAACACATCGCCCGCAAGGTAGCGTGACGCACCGAGCATGGCTTCGACCCGGTCGAGCGCGTCGAACAAACTATCGAATGCACGCTCGTACGCCACCTGCGAGCCCGCGAACCCGCACCGGTATACGCCGTTGTTGATGCGCGCATAGACCAGCGCGTTGATCTCGTCGATCTTCGCGCGCAGCGCTGCCGGGTAGTAATCGGTCTTCACCTCCGTGAAGGCATCGAACGCCGAGTTGAACATGCGGATGATATCGGCGGACTCGTTGCTGACGATAGTTCGCTTGCGTTTGTCCCAGAGTACCGGGACCGTCACGCGGCCGGTGTACCGCGCATCGGCGGCCGTGTACACCTGATGCAGATATTCGAATCCGTTGACGCTGTCTGGAGTCACACCGGGACCGCTGCCGAAGATCCAACCCTGGTCCGCCATCACCGGTTCGACCACGGAAACGGAGATGATGTCCTCGAGTCGTTTCAGCTTGCGAAAGATGAGCGTGCGATGGGCCCATGGACAGGCCAGCGATACGTACAGGTGATAGCGCCCGGGCTCCGCTGGAAATTCGCCCGACGTTCCCGCCGTGATGAAATTACGGAAGCTGGATTCGCGGCGGACGAACTCACCGCCGGTGGCACGCGTATCGTACCAGCCTGGTGTCCAGGAGCCGTCGTCGAGATAGCCGGTCATAGTCGAGTGAGACTCACATGCAAGTGCTGCTTCAAGGTTTGTCTTTTTCTACACTGAGCGGCCCCGGTCCATACACCAGGACGTAAAGCATGCCGCCCATGATCGCCAGGTTCTTCATGAAATTGATCTGCTGCATCATCGCCTGATCGGCTGGGGCCGACCAGAAAGCATGGAATATCACCGCGGCCAGCAACGAAAAAATGAATAGCGCTGCGGCGGCCCAGCGGGCCTTCCATCCGATCAGCAACGCGATACCGCCTCCGAGCTCGACGATGATCACCAGGACGGTGAGCAATTGCGCAGCGGGCAATCCATGCGAGCCAATGTATTGGGCGGTGCCTTGAAACCCCGCAATCTTGCCAAGGCCGGAAATGATGAAGATGTGCGCCAGCAAGATCCGTCCGAGCAAAGGTCCGTAGTGCCGAATCGTTTCCATCGCGAGCTCCAGGAACGAGTGATAGAGTCCGGCGTTGCGCGCGACGCTGATCATGTCAACGCACATTCCGGTGAGGCTATGGCCTAGCGTTTGCGCGCGGACGCCTCAGCTCTTCGCGCCTTCACTTTCTTCACATGCGCAGCATCAAGCCATATCGAATAAGAGGACTTCGGCGCCCGCGCCCTGAGTCAGGCGCAACTCGCGCTCGCCGCTGATCTTGGCGCCATCTCCCGTTCCCAACGCCGTGTCGTTGACCTTGATGCTGCCGCGAGCGACGTGCACGTACGCGTTGTGTCCCGCGGGCAGCGCGTAGCTTGCAGCGTCATCGGCGTCCAGCACCGCGGCGTAGACATGCGCATTCTGGTTTATCTGCACGGAGCCGTCGGTCCCTTTCGGAGACACGATCAAACGCAGGCGGCCCTTCTTCTCGGAGACCGGGAAGTTCTTCTGCTCATAACCTGGAGCGACACCGAGGCGATTTGGTTCGATCCAGATCTGCAGGAAATGCACGGCCTCGTCCCGCGACGCGTTGAACTCGCTGTGAAAGACACCGGTACCTGCACTCATGCGCTGGACGTCGCCGGGACGGATCACCGAACCCGTGCCCATGCTGTCCTTGTGTTCGAGCGCGCCCTCCAGCACATAGCTGATGATCTCCATGTCTCGATGCGGATGCTTGCCGAAGCCCTTGCCGGGGGCCACACGGTCCTCGTTGATCACGCGCAACGTGCCGAACCCCATTTCGCGCGGATCGTAGTAGTCGGCGAAAGAGAAGGTATGGAAGCTGTCCAACCAGCCATGGTTGGCGTGACCACGCTCGTCGGCTTTACGGACTGCAATCATTTTATTCGTTCCTCATGTATCGGCCCGGCCTGGCCGAGCTCTCTGAATCAATAATATAGGGACGGGACTCGACGCTTTCCAGCGAAACGTTTCGACCGAGTCGTTCAGTAGAAGTGAAGGAAGGAGGGAAGGAGGGATTAAGTTCCTCACCCTTCAAGGGGGAGGTGAGGAGGGGGATAGGGTCTTTGGAAGGGGCACGTCAACCCCATCCCCACCCCAGCCCTCCCCTTGAAGGGGAGGGAGCTTTTACTCCTTCACTCATTCCCTCCTTCCGGCTTCACGCTCGTTTCGCCGCGTAGGCCTCGATCTCCAACAAAAACTCGGGCCTCACCAGCGCGGGAACGATCAGCAGCATCGATGCCGGGCGTGCGTCGCCCAGAAAGCGTGCCCGCACGGCGACGTAGGGCTTGATGTCCTCGGCCCGCAGCAAGTAATGCGTGACTTTCACCAGGTCGTGCACGCCCATGCCGCCTTGCGCGAGGATTTTCAGCAGATTGGTCCAGGCCTGCTCTGCTTGTGCGGTGATGCCTTCGGGCACCGAGCCGTTGTCGCGCAAGCCGGGTGTGCCGGATACGTACAACCAGCGCGCATTCGGCTCCACCAGCATCGCATCGGAATACGCACCGATGCGCTCCGCGATTCCTGCATTGACGGGTTGATTGGTCATGATTCACCAGCTCAAAGGTTTCAGGGTCTGGGCAATCTATCCCTGGCGCAGCAAAAAGTAAACGCACAGTGGAGAGCCTTTCGCACCGCGACGGCACTGCTGTCACGCGCACCGATGCCGCGCGGCGCAGTCAATCGCGCGCGCAAAAAGCAAAACGGCGAGTGGACTCCACTCGCCGTTTGCGTTCTCGACTGACGCAGCACCAGTGCAGCTGTGTCAGTGCTCCTGACGCTGATGCGGCCCGGCGGCCGCTCCGGCGCCTGCGGCCGCAATCAACGGCGCCTCGTCTTCGACACCGGGAAGATGCACCGTGCGCACGAAGAGCGAGTACATGATCGGAATGACGAACAGCGTGAGCAGCGTACCGAGCAAGAGGCCACCGACCACCACCCAGCCGATTGCCTGCCGCGACTCCGCGCCGGCGCCGTGTGCGAGCGCCAGAGGCACCGCGCCGAGCACCATCGCGGCAGTGGTCATCAGGATCGGGCGCAAGCGCAGCGTGGCCGCTTCGACCACCGCTTCCATGCGCTCCACGCCGCGCGTACGCAATTGATTGGCGAATTCCACAATCAGAATACCGTGCTTGGTGATCAAGCCCACCAGCATCACCAATCCAACCTGGCTGTACACGTTCAGCGTGCCCCCGTGCTCGAGCTTGGCATTGGTGTACATCGCCAGCAGCGCGCCGGTCATGGCGAGCGGAACGGTGAACATGATCACGAGCGGTCCGATAAAGCTTTCGAACTGTGCCGACAGCACGAGATAGATGAACACCAATGCCAGCATGAACGTGATCCAGAGCTGTCCGCTCGACTCCCGGAATTCGCGCGACACATTATCCAGATCGGTACGGGTCTCGGCACCCAGCTCGCTCTTCACCAGGCCGTCGATATGGTCCAGCACCTCGCCCAGGCTGGTGTTGCCGGCGGGCTCTCCGTTGATAATGGCAGCGCGCAGTTTGTTGAAGTGGTTGAGCTCCTTCGCGGCCACGGTCTCGGTGACCGAGACCAGATTAGAGAGCTGCACCAGATCGCCGCTGGCGCTGCGCACGTAAATAGAGGTGAGGTCGCTCGGCTGGCGGCGCTTGTCGTCTTCCATCTGCACTACGACGTCATACTGCTTGCCTTCATGCTTGTAGCGAGTGACGTCGAAGCCGCCGAGCAGCGTCTCCAGCGTGTGGCCGATGGCTTCCATCGACACGCCGAGCGTCGACGCCTTGTCGCGGTCGATCTTGACCACGAGCTGCGGCTTGTTGAGCTTGAGGTCGGTATCCAACCCGGTGATCCCCGGATACTGGCTGAGCTTCGCCATGATCTTGCCGACTTTGCCCTGCAGCTCGTCGTACGTGTTGCCGTAGATCACGTACTCGACTTTTTTGGAGAACAGCGGCTGCCCCAGCGGCGGCAGGCCCTTCACGAACGATAAGGCTCCCGGCAAACCGCCAAACAGCTTCGGGCCCAGTTCCTTGGTGATCTCCTGCTGCGTGCGCTTGCGCTCACCCCAGGGTTTGAGCACGGCGAATGCGATGCCGAGGTTCACCGGGTTGGGTCGCTCCAGACCGGGCGCGACGACGGCGAACATCGTTTCGATCTCGGGGATGTTCTTGGTGAGATCCTCGACCTGGTGCATATAGCTGTCGGTGTACTGCATCGACGAGCCTTCTGGCGCGATCACGAACGCCAGGAACAGGCTGCGGTCCTCTTCCGGCGAGAGCTCTCCTTTGAGCTGCATGAACAGCCAGATCATGGCGCCGATCACTGCGAAGAACACGACACCGATCACCCAGCGATGCCGCAGCGTGGCACCCAGCAGGCGGCGGTAGCTGCTCACCATGCCCTCGAAGAAGGGCTCGGTCTTGCGGTAGACCCAGCTGTGATCGTGACGCAGCATCTTCGAGCACATCATCGGTACCAGCGACAGCGCTACGAAGCCCGACACGATCACCGAAGTCGCCACCGTGAGCGCGAACTCGGTCATCAGCTTGCCGGTCGTGCCCTGCGCGAAGGACAGCGGTGTGAATACCGCCGCCAGCGTTATGGTCATCGCAATCACCGCGAAGCCGATCTCCTTGCTGCCGACGAACGCCGCCTTGATCGGCTTCATACCGTCTTCGATGTGGCGGTGCACGTTTTCCAGCACGACGATGGCGTCGTCCACCACCAGACCGATCGACAGCACCACACCCAGCAAAGTCAGGGTGTTGATGGAAAATCCGAGCGCTTTCAGGAAGGTGAAGTGGCCGATGATCGACACCGGGATGGTGATCGCAGGAATCAGCGTCGCACGCACCTCGCGCAGGAAGAAAAAGATGACCAGCACCACCAGAATCAGCGCGATGACGATGGTCTCGAAGACCGAATGGATCGATGCCTCGATGAACTTCGACGTGTCTACGGCCACCCACATGTGCATGCCCGGCTCGAGCGAGGCCTGCAGATGCGGGAGCACTTTCTTGGCGCCTTGCGCAACTTCGAGCGTGTTGGCGGTAGATTGCTTGACCACGCCGAGCCCCAGCGCTTGCTCGCCGCGCACGCGCACGATCTTGCGATTTTCGTACGGGCCAGGGGCTGCGCGCCCGACGTCGCGGAGGCGGATCGGATACCCGTTCACCTCCTTGATGATCATGTTGTTGAATTCTTCCGGCGAGCGCAGATCGGTGCGCGCCTGCACGGTGAATTCGCGCTGCGTGCTTTCGATGCGTCCGCCCGGGGAATCCAGGTTCTGATTGTTCAGGGCGTCTTCGACGTCCTTGGCGGTCAAGCCTTGCGCCGCCAGACGCTCGCGGTCGAGCCACACGCGCATGGCATACTTGCGCTCGCCGCCGATAATCACCGAGGCCACGCCGGGCAAAGCCTTCAACGGATCGGTCAAGTAGCGATCCGCGTAGTCGGTCATCTCCATCGGCGAGTGACGGTCGCTGGTGAGCGCGATCCACAGGATCGGCTGCGCATCGGCTTCGATCTTCGACACCACCGGATTGTCCGAAGCCGCCGGCATGTTCTTGCGGATGCGCGCAACGCGGTCGCGTACGTCGTTCGCGGCACCATCGATCTCGCGCGTAGCAATGAACGTGATGGTGATCTGACTCACCTCTTCACGGCTCTGCGACTTGATGGTCTTGATGCCTTCGATGCCAGAGAGCGAATCTTCCAGCGGCTGCGTGATGGCGCTTTCCATCACCTGCGCGGTCGCACCCTTGTAGACGGTGCGCACCGACACCACGGGCGGATCGATGTTGGGATACTCGCGCACAGCCATGCGCGTGAACGAGAGGAAGCCGACCAGCACGATGATGAGGCTCATCACCGTGGCTAGAACCGGCCGTTTGATCGAGATCTCGGAGAGAACCATGAACGACTCCCTTGCAGCAGCGCCGCGGCTTAAGCGCGCGCCGGGGTGATGCCTCCTGCGCTGGCAGCTTTGCCCGGTGCGGGGGCGGCTGGCGCCGCCGGCTTCATGGGCATCACCGTGACCGGAGCACCATCCTTCAACTTCATCTGCCCGTCAGTGATCACCATGTCGCTGGGCGACAGCCCCGTCAGCACTTCGACTTCACCGGGGTGGCGTACGCCGAGCTGAATCTTGGTCAGCTGAGCCTTGCCGTCGACCACGCGGTATACGAACGTATCGAGCCCCTGCGGCCAGATCGCCTGCTCGGGAACGAGGATCGAGTTGTGACGGGTTTCCAGAAGGACGTTCACGCGCGCGAACATGCCTGCGCGCAGCTTGTTCTGCGGATTGGGGATCAGCGCCCGTGCAAGCACGGTGCGGGTCTTCTCGTCGACCCCGGGCTCGAGCGCGAAGATGCGGCCCTTGAACTCTTCATTGGGGAACGCATCGGTCTTGATGGTGACTTCCTGGCTGGGCTTGAGCTTGGATAGATAAAACTCGGGCACACGGAAGTCGAGCTTCACAGAGCTCACGTTCTCGAGCCGCACGATGTCGTCTCCGGCTCGCACGTACGCGCCTGGACTGATCTGGCGCAAACCGACGATGCCACCGAACGGGGCGACGATGGTGGTCTTAGAGAGCAGCACTTCATCCTGCTGCTGCTTGGCATTGGCGCGCTCCATGTTGCCTTGTGCGACATCGAGCGCTTCCTTGCTGATGAAGTTCTTCTCGAGAAGCTCCTTGGTGCGCTCGTAGCGCATCTTCTCCGTGCGGGCGTCGGCGCTGGTGCCGGCGACTTGCGCCCGGTATTCCGCCGGATCGAGCGTGACCAGCTTCGTACCCTTGGCGACGAGCTGCCCTTCCTGGAAGTGCAGGCCAACCACCCGGCCGGCGATCTCGGGCCGAATAACGACGGAATCGGCCGCGATCAGGGTGCCGACCGCGCTCACGTCGGACTGCACGTCGCCCACCTTGACCGGCTCGGCCTTCACCGGCAGCCCCGGCTTGGGCGCATTCGCAGGCGGCGCGGCAGCAGCGGCGGGTTTGGGCGCTTCAGGAGACTTCGCCGCGGCGGTGCCGGTCTCGTCTTTCTTGCCGCAGCCACCAAGACTGGAAGCGATTATGATGAGCGCCGGAAGCCCTATTACGCGGAAGTGAATCATCTCCAACCCAACCCCTCGAATATCTAATCGTTATGCAGCGGGGACGCCACATCCGCCTCCCCGCTGAGCAAAGCTTGAGGATTCTAACGCAGTTTTCCGTCCGCTTACAGAGCAAATCAAGACGCCGCGTTCCATAAAGCAGCCGCCCCATGTCGACTACCAAGCTCTCGTTGGATGCACTGCTGGTCCTGGATGCCATCGCCCGCAAGGGCAGCTTCGCCGCCGCCGCGGAGGAACTGCACCGGGTGCCCTCCGCGATCACCTATACCGTACAGAAGCTCGAACAGGATCTGGACGTGCAATTGTTTGATCGCAGCGGGCATCGAGCGCGGCTCACCCGAGCCGGCGAGGAACTGCTGCGCGATGGCCGCTACCTCCTGCGAGCCGCCACGGACATCGAATGCCGGGTACAGCGCATTGCCAAGGGCTGGGAAACAGAGCTGCGCATCGCCTATAACGACATCATTGCGTCGGAGCGTTTTGGAACGCTGCTGGCGTCTTTCTACGAAGACGCGTCGAGCACGCGGCTGCGCCTGAGCGCGGAGATTCTCGGTGGCTGCTGGGATGCGCTGTTCTCGGGTCGCGCCGACCTCGTCATCGGTGCGCCGGGGGATAGTCCGCCGGAGACCGGCGCCGTGGTGCGCCCATTCGGTGAGGTGCCCTTCATCTTTGCCGTCGCCCCCATGCACCCGCTCGCGGCCGCCGCAGAACCCGTACCGACGTCCGAGGTACTCCGATACCGCGTGATCGTCGCCGCCGACACGTCACGCAGCCTCGCGCCGTGGACCGCAGGGCTCGCTGTTGGTCAGGACACGCTTACGGTATCGACGATGCGGGACAAGGTCGAAGCGCAGATACAGGGCCTCGGTGTTGGGTACGTACCGGCGAATCTAGCGCGTTCGGCGCTGGAGTCCGGGCGGCTGGTGCGCAAGCACGTGGAGGACGAGGGCGACAAAGTGACACGGCTGTCTCTGGCGTGGCGCTCGCGCGATACCGGGAAGGCGCTGAAATGGTGGCTCGCGCGTTTGGATGAGGTGGGGGTGAGGCAGAGGTTGCTTGGGTGAGTGAGGTGAAGAGGTGAACAGG
Organism: Gammaproteobacteria bacterium; assembly: GCA_041499435.1. Taxonomy (GTDB): domain Bacteria; phylum Pseudomonadota; class Gammaproteobacteria; order Burkholderiales; family SHXO01; genus SHXO01. The sequence continues at coordinate 246 of JBGQKF010000152.1, read as the reverse complement.
TGAAAAGGTGAAAAGGTGAAAAGGTGAAAGGTACGTTGTCCCCTCTCCTACAAGGGGGAGAGGGGATCGCTCTTCACTTCGTCACATGTTCACCTCTTCACCTCTTCACCTCGCTCACCCCAGCAACCTCTGCCTCACCCCCGCCTCATCCAAGCGCGCGAGCCACCATTTCAGCGCCTTCCCGGTATCGCGCGAGCGCCACGCCAGAGACAGCCGTGTCACTTTGTCGCCCTCGTCCTCCACGTG
>JBGQKF010000151.1:0-9177 GCA_041499435.1 Gammaproteobacteria bacterium | reverse complement strand
GCGGCGATCATCCATCAGCGGCCATCCGGCTACTCGTTTCTGCCCGAGCTCGCCGGCTGCTCATGCGCGCAGGTGTCGGTGGAGACGGCGCAATCGAAGCTCGACTGCGCGGTGCTAGGGAAACTGGCGGGCAAGCAGATCCTGGTCGGCTGCCTCGACTTGAACGACATGACGGTGGAGACGCCGGAGGTGGTCGCGGCTCGGATCAACGCCGCGCTGCGCTACGTTCCGGCCGCGCACGTCATCCTCGCACCGGACTGCGGCATGAAGTACCTGCCGCGCGAAGTTGCGTTCGGCAAGCTGCAGGCGATGGTGGCGGCGGCGCGAATGCTGCGCGCGGATTTCGCGCTGGCCGACTGAATGCCGTGATTGCAGAGTTATCCTGTGCCCGCCCCCGCCCGCGCGCGGCGTATCGTCTTGCTGACCTCGGTGTTCGCGTTGCTTATAGTCAACTCAACCTGCGGATGATGGCGTGCGAAAACGCGGAACACCTCGTCGGCAAAAGCCTGACCGATCAACTGCACCCCGGTGAAATCCAGCACGACTCGACTGAACTGATCGAAGCGTGCCACCAGGCGCCGCGCCTGAGAACGTGACACCAGATTGTCTTCACCGAGCTGCGCGAGCCTGACCGGGACGATGGTGCTGCGAAATGCGAAGTCGTCATCGCTCGAAGCGAAAGCATCGAACACCGATGACATGGTTCTGTGCGAGTCGTTCGCAAGACGCATGTACACCGCTGTGCCAGGCCCCTTCGCGCTCGCCTCAAGCAACCAGTCCTCGGGGGCTCCACTGGTATGGGAGAAGAACAGCCCGCCCGACACGATGGTGAACTCGTCGAACATGCGGGAGCTGAAGAAGATGCCCTCGCCGGTGTGCCGGCTCGGGTCGGTGGTGAGCTTCCCTTTGGCCAGCTCGAGAATGCCCTCGCGCGGATCCTCGAGCCGCAGTTCCTGCTGAATCTTATGGAAGATGCCGATGCCGTCGTCGGCGATCATGATTTCGGTGTCGACTGCCGTTTGCCGCATTCGCAAGACCACTGTCGTACCGCCGCTGTGGTCGATGGCGTTGTTGATCATCTCTGTGCACCCGTAATGCCAGATGTCACGGACATTGCGAGGCACAGCCGCCAGCGAAGGCGCGAGGTGCTGACGCCATACGATATCCTCGCTGGTCTGCCGATCGAGTGGGACCGCAGCCTGATGTTCATTCAGGACCGCGAGCGCGTAGCGACGGCCTTTCGTGGTCCCGGATGCGGTGAGCAACCCGGCTTCCACTAGAGCGCTCAGGTGTCGGTTGACCGCCTGACGAGTAATCCCGAACGCATTCGCGGTCGCTTTCGCGATCGAACCGGGATAGAGCTGAACGTGCTTGACAATGAAATCGCGGATCGCTCCGGCGCGCGGCTGGGGTGTGGTCACGGTGGGTCTGGTTGACAACCGGGTATGTATTTATTGTCAACATCAGGATTGGGTTTGTCAACCCATCCCGATCGGCCTCGCCAGCCCCCTATCGGCTATCGGCGGGACAGCCATGACTGCTGCGATACGCGCCGCCCCGTCACTCTAAAAAGCTCGGGGCCTTGTCCACCATCCACCGCGTCATCGCGTCGAACATCATGCGGTTTTCGACGCCGTTGCGTGCGGTCCTCGCGAACTGCCCGGTCGCCTTGATCGCCAGCTCTTCGCGGGGAATGATCACCCGCGCGCCGCCCGCAAGCGCGGCTACCTGCACCTCGCACGAGCGCTGCAGCTGATACATTTCCTGAAAGGCATCGGCCAGCGTGGCGCCGCACGTCAACAGGCCATGGTTTCGCAGGATCATCACGTCCTTGCCGCCGAGATCCGCGAGCAAGCGTTCCTGCTCGTCGAGATCGAGCGTGATGCCCTCGAAGTCATGGTACGCGATGCGGTCGTGGAACATCGCGGCACTGAAGCTCATCGGCAGCAGCCCGTGCTCCTGGCATGACACCGCCTGACCTGCAGTCGTGTGCGTATGCGCGACTGCGTGCGCATCCTCACGCGCCCGGTGGATCGCCGAATGAATGACAAATCCCGCTCGATTGATCGGATGCTCGCCGAGCAGGATCTGGCCGTCGATGTCTACCTTCACCAGGTTCGAGGCCGTGACTTCGCGATACATGAGGCCGAACGGGTTGATCAGAAAGTGCCCGCGCTCGCCAGGGACACGCACGGTGATGTGGTTGTAGATGAGCTCATGCCACCCGAAGTGGTCGAACAGGCGGTAGGCACACGCGAGCTCCTGTCGGGCGCACCATTCCTCGGGCGACACGAGATCGGCAATGCGCTTCGCCGGTTTCATCACTGCGCTCATCAAATTCTCCTTCGATCCTAGGACGCAGCCACCACGGCTGCAAAGTCAAGCGCCAACAGGCACGCCATTGTGCCCCTCGACATACGGCTTCAGGCAAGCATACGCCATCGCGTGCACGGGCGTCGGCACCCCGAGCTCCCGCCCCTTGCGCACGAGGTAACCGGACAAGCTTTCCAGCTCATCGCATCCAGATGCGCGCCGCGTGCGATGAACGCGACCTCCTGCCCCGCACGCGAGAGCAACGCGCCGAAGTAGCCGCCTATGGCACCCGAACCCATGATGGCGATACGCATGGCAGTCCTTTGTTATCTTCTGCGGCGTTCCGATTTGTTGAACGTTATGAACAGGCGGTCGCGACGAAAGTCCGCTCACGTCTCTCGGATCGAAGGAGACCAGCACGTGCGCACGTACGGCAAGACGGTCGAGCATTCTGGGTACAGCACTGATGCGCTGATCGTCTCCAAGATACCACAGTGCCGGCGCGCCTCCGTTTCGCGGATGGCTGCCGCCCGCACCTGCACAATGCGGGTTAGAATCGCTCTCTCATCTTTCAACCCGACGGAGTCTACCTTGAACATTTCCATGTACCAGGCGAGTGCACCGCGCTTCACGAATACCCTGAAAAACCTTTCCGGCATCCTCGACAAAGCACAGGCATACGCGGAGGCGAAGAAGATTGACCCTACGGTGCTCACGAGCTTTCGCCTCTATCCCGACATGCTGCCGATGTCACGGCAGGTGCAGATCGCCACGGATACGGCAAAAGGTGCCTTGGCGCGCTTGGCCGGGGCGGAAATCCCCAAGTATGAAGACACCGAGCAGACTTTCGCCGAGCTGAAGGCGCGCATCGCCAAGACCATCGATTTCATCAACACGTTCAAGCCGGCGCAGATCGATGGCACCGAAGACAAGGAGGTCGTCCTCAAGTTGGGCAGCAACGAGACCAAGTTCACGGGCATACAGTATCTGCTCGGATTCGCGCATCCGAATTTCTACTTCCATGTAACCACCGCCTACGACATCCTGCGCCACAACGGCGTGGAGATCGGCAAGCGCGATTACATAGGCAATCCATAAAGCGTCTTCAGGAGCTCCCGTGATCGTCGAACAGATCTGGACCGCCAACAAGTACCGCAACTTCAACTATCTCATCGTCGACCCGCAGACGGGTGAGGCGCTGGCTGTCGATCCGCTGGATCATCAGAAATGCCTGGCCGCGGCGAAAGAGCACGGCTGGACGATCACGCAGATCCTGAACACGCATGAGCACGGCGATCACACCGGCGGCAATCGCGCCATGATCGAAGCCACCGGCGCCAAGCTGCTGGCGCACAAGAATGCCGCTGCGCGCATCGCGGGCATGGATCGCGGGCTTAGCGCCGGCGACATCATCAAAGTCGGCAAAACCGTCGAGCTGGAAGCCCTCGATACACCCGGGCACACGATGAGCCACGTGTGCCTGCTCTCGCATACCGACACGCCGGCTCTGTTCTGCGGCGACACCCTGTTCAATGCGGGCGCCGGCAACTGCCACAACGGCGGCCATCCAAGCGAGCTCTATCAGACGTTCGCCGCCCAGCTCTCGAAACTGCCCGAGACCACGAAGGTGTACCCAGGTCACGACTACATCGCCAACAATCTGGGCTTCACCCTCGATCGCGAGCCCGACAACAAGAAGGCACCGCAGATGCTCGCCGAGGTGCGCGATCAGGATCCCAACCGCGCATTGGTAACGACATTGGCACTGGAGAAGGAGATCAATACCTTCTTCCGCCTGCACAGTCCGACAGTGATCGCGAAGCTGCGCGAGCGGTTCCCGGATTTGCCGGATGAACCGGATGCGAAGACGGTATTTCTGAAGCTGCGGGAGCTGCGCAATAGCTGGTAGGGGCGGGCCCGGTCCAGATATACTGAGATCGCTACCCGGACAGAGTCCTGCTGGAGAAAGATCCGAGCCTACCTGGCGGCCGGTGCGCGCGAAGTCTGGATCGTGTCCGAGGATGGCGGCAGCAGTTTCAACACCCCTGCCGGCGCACAGCCAAGCAGCGGTTATCCCGTTCGATTGTCGTTGCCCAGTCGCACGGGAGCTTGAGCCTGGCAAGGCGCGCTTCGCGTCTGCTTTAATCGCGTTATCCGCCACCTTGTCGCTCTCGGGACCCATCGAGATGTTGGCCTCCTCTGGCACGGGAGATGCGTGCCTTTGTCATCTCAACGTTTGAAGAGAGACTGCGATGATCCTCATTGCTGGCGGATTGTTCATGGTCATGGGGTTACTTTCGGGCTTGTTTCTCGCGCTCGCGCCACTCGGCGCCACGCCGTTTCAGCCCGGAATCGTCACCTGGATTCTTTTTCCCGGCCTCACGTTGCTCGGCTATGTCTTCGTGCTGCTGGCGGCTCGCACTTCCGTCGCGCCAATGATCTCTCGCGTAACGGGCGGCGCATTGCTGGTGCTCGCGGTGATTGCAACCGTCAGCCTGTTCCTGATCGCGAACTCCATCGTTAAGTCGGCAGCGAACACGCTGCCGCTGTGGTACGTACTGGGCATCGGGCTGCTGCTGGGAACGGCAGGCCTCTCGTTCCCCGGGGGCGATAAGCCTCAGTGAGGGCGCAGGCGCCGAAGTGAGCCGGCAGGCGCACTGGGTGTGACGGCTCCTGCCCGAAGCCGGGTCTGCACACCGCATCACGCGCACACCTTCCGCCGCTGAAACCATGTACGCTTGGCGCATTCTGGAAGCGCCATGGCGTCCGTGCCCACCATCCGACTAGCCGTCGACATCGGCGGTACGTTTACCGACGTAGCGCTCGACGCGCCCAGCGGCCGCATGACCGCCAAAGTCCTGACCACGCCCGAGGCGCCAGAGCGCGGTGTCATGGAAAGCGTGACGGCGGTCACCGCAAAGGCAGGCTGCCGGCTCCGCGAGATCGACCTGATCATTCATGGGACCACGCTGGCGACCAACGCCCTGATCGAGCGCAAAGGCGCAACCACGGCGCTCATCACCACCGAAGGCTTCCGCGATTCGCTCGAGATCGGCTACGAGAATCGTTTCGAGCAGTACGACGTCTATATGGAGAAGCCCGCACCGTTAGTGCCACGCCACCGGCGCTATACGGTGCCGGAGCGCATGAACGCGCGCGGAGAAGTGCTGCGTGCGCTCGACGAGGCGCAAGTCCATGCGCTGATCCCACTGCTCGAGCGGGAGCAGGTCATCAGCGTAGCGGTCGGGCTGCTGCACAGCTACGCCAACCCGATGCACGAGCAGCGCATCCGTGAATTGGTGCTGCAGCATCTGCCTGCGCTGCAGGTGAGTTTGTCTGCGGAAGTCTCCCCGGAATTGCGCGAGTACGAGCGTCTTTCCACGGTCTGTGCAAACGCCTACGTACAACCGCTGATGTCCGGCTATCTCGATCGCCTCGATCGAGCGTTGCGCGAGAATGGATTTGCCGGACAGCTTCTGCTCATGACCTCCGGCGGTGGCGTGATCGGCCTGGAAGCAGCGCAGCGCTTTCCGATCCGGCTGGTCGAGTCCGGTCCCGCCGGCGGCGCCATTCTCGCCAGCCGCATCGCGCTCGAGTGTGGGCTCGAGCAAGTGCTCTCGTTCGACATGGGTGGGACCACCGCGAAAATCTGCCTTATCGATCATGGCGAGCCGCAGAGCTCACGCACCTTCGAGGTCGCGCGTGCCTATCGTTTTCTCAAAGGCAGCGGATTGCCCTTGCGCATCCCGGTCATCGAGATGGTGGAGATCGGTGCGGGTGGAGGCTCGATCGCGCGCGTCGATGCGCTGAAGCGCGTTGCGGTGGGTCCTGACAGTGCCGGCGCGCAGCCCGGGCCTGCATGCTACGGACAAGGCGGCGACGCGGCGACCGTCACGGACGCTGACTTGACGCTCGGGCGCATCGATCCGAAGTCGTTTGCGGGCGGCGATCTCACGCTCGATGCACGAGCCGCCGCGCGGGCGATCGATCGGTGCGTCGGCCGGCCGCTCGCCCTGAGTACGCAGCTTGCGGCGCTCGCCATCGACGAGATGGTCAACGAGAACATGGCCAGTGCCGCGCGTGTGCACGCCGTGGAGCGCGGCAAGAGCCTGGATCAGCGTACGCTCGTGGCATTCGGTGGCGCTGCGCCCCTGCACGCGACACGCGTTGCCGAAAAGCTCGGCATACGGCGCATCGTCGTACCGACCGGGGCCGGAGTCGGATCGGCTGTTGGAATGCTCACGGCATCGGTTGCTTATGAAGTCGCGCGCAGCCTTTATCAACGCGTGCGCGAAATGGATGCCGATACGGTCAACGCACATGTCGAAGCCATGCGCAAAGAAGCGTACACCGTGGTCGAGAAAAGCGCCGGCGGCACGCCGCTCGAAGAATCGCGCATCGCGTACATGCGTTATGTCGGACAGGGTCACGAAATTGCCGTGCCGCTGGAGCCGCGCCCGCTCGAGCTCAGCGATCGGCAGCGCCTGCTGGAAGCTTTCGAGCGCGAGTACCGCGCGCAGTTCAGGCGCATCATTCCGGATCTCGAGGCGGAAGTACTGAGTTGGGCAGTCAACGTAGCGACGCGGGTTCCGCCGCCCAAGCGCGTCGCGCCGACTCCCCAATGTGCAGCGCCAGCACCGAGTGGCCGGCGGCAGGTGCTCGACTCGACGACTGGAGAGATCATGGAGGCGAGCCTCTATCGGCGAAGGGATCTAGAGCCCGGCGCGCGCGTGCCGGGTCCCGCGCTTATCGTCGAGGATGAGACGACGACCGTGGTAGCGCCGGGGTTCGATGCGAGTGTGAATGCGGTGGGGTATCTGATTCTCGAGCGGCGGGAGATAGAAACAGGTGAAAAGGTGAAGAGGTGAAAAGGTGAAAAGGTGAACGGGAGGAGATCGTGGATGATCACTGGCCCAATCTCTTCACCTCTTCACTTCTTCACCTTTTCACTTCTTCGAGAACTACAGGGAAACACCATGAGCACCAACCCCGCACTGGCTCGCATCCGCGCGCAGGTGATGTGGAACCGACTGATCGCTGTAGTCGAGGAGCAGGCGCAGACGCTGATTCGTACCGCGTTCAGCGCGAGCGTGCGCGAGGCGGGCGATCTGTCCGCCGGCGTATTCGATCTCGACGGCCGCATGCTCGCGCAAGCGGTCACGGGCACGCCGGGGCACGTGAACTCAATGGCGGTCGCGGTCGCCCATTTCCTCGCGCGCTATCCGGTGGCGCAGATGCACGCGGGCGACCACTACCTCACCAACGATCCATGGCTCGGCACCGGCCACCTCCATGACTTCACGCTGGTGTCGCCGACATTCCATAACGACCGCCCGGTCGCGCTGTTTGCTTCGACCGTGCATGTGGTGGACGTCGGCGGACGCGGATTCGGCCCTGACGGCCGGCAGGTGTACGAGGAAGGGTTGTGCGTTCCCATCATGCCGCTCGCACGTGCAGGTCAGCCGAACGCAGACCTCCTGGCCATCGTGCGTGCGAACGTACGCGAGCCGGTTCAGGTCGAGGGCGATCTGTTTTCGTTGATGGCGTGCAACGACAAAGGCTCCGAGCGCCTGTGCGAGATGTTGCACGAGTTTCGCATCGACAGCATTGAAGCGCTGGCCGAACACATTTGCGTTAGTTCGCACACGGCAACGCTCGCAGAGATCGGCAAGCTGCCGCAGGGCACTTATCGCAACTCGGTCATCATCGACTGCTACGACCACCCGATCGAGCTCACCGCGGCGCTCACCATCTCCAAGGATGGCATTCACGTGGACTACACCGGGACCTCGCCCGTCAGCAGCTTCGGCATCAACGTGCCGATGCTCTACACCACGGCGTACACCGCGTTCGGCGTCAAGTGTCTGGTGGCGCCCGCGATCCCGAACAATGCCGGCTCGCTCGCGCCGATCACGGTCAGCGCGCCGGAAGGATCGATTCTCAATGCACCGCGGCCTTGCGCTGTAGCGATTCGCCACGTCATCGGGCACGTGCTTCCCGATGTGGTTTTCGGTTGCCTGCATCAAGCGCTGCCCGGCGGCGCTCCGGCGGAAGGCGCCTCTGCATTGTGGGTGCCGCAGCTGCGCGGAGGACATGGCGTAAGCGATACCGTCGCCGGGGGCACACCGTTCAACGTGCTTTCATTCCACGCCGGTGGGACCGGTGCGCGGCCGAATCAGGATGGCTTGTCTGCAACCGCATTTCCCAGCGGCGTGAGGAGCGTCCCGGTCGAAATCGTCGAATCGATTGCACCGGTCATCATCTGGCGCAAAGAGTATCGCATCGACTCGGGCGGTCCAGGTCGTACGCGCGGGGGACTCGGTCAGGTGATGGAGATCGAGAGCGCCGAGAACGCGCCGTTTTCGGTGTATGCGATGTTCGAGCGCATTCAACATCCGGCGCGCGGACGCAATGGCGGACACGACGGCGCGCCGGGACGCGTGACGCTGGTCTCTGGCCAGACGCTGCGCGGCAAAGGCCAGCAGACGATTGCGCCCGGAGAACGGCTGCGCTTGGAGCTGCCCGGCGGTGGAGGCTTCGGTGATCCGCAGGACCGCGACCCGGAGAAGGTCAGGGCCGATGTCAGGGACGAGCTGGTTTCGGTTGAGGCAGCGGAGAGGGCGTATGGTGCACGCTGAATTGGCGATCAGATTCGATGAGGTAGCCAGGGCGCGTCAGTAGCTTCAGGACGCGTTGGATGATCCGGTTGAGTAAGCTCTGCAGCTCATCGATGCTGGGAGCGCGCGCTTCGTGGAAGACCGCGCTGCTGCGCTACACGCCATCGAGCACCAGGCAATGCGACACGCATGTTGAGATTGGCCGCCGAACCGAAGCGCCGGATGAGCGTGACCGCACCGCTGTGAG
>JBGQKF010000150.1:0-9181 GCA_041499435.1 Gammaproteobacteria bacterium | reverse complement strand
GCGATTCCCAGTGGACGTTGCCGCCCATCGGCTTTCGCGATGTACTTGCGCCGTGATGGCAGTGCTCGGTATGCGCCCCGATGAATGCGGGCATGCAAATCCCCGAGGTTGGCTTCCAGGCCCTGCGCATACTCCTGCCACGTGATCCCGTCCACCCCGGGAGCCGCGTTCCGCTTGAGCCAGAAGTAGGCATCCTTGAGCAGGTCGACGCTCACGTAGTGTAGCAGCGCGGTAAACCGTTCCTTCTTCCTTGCCTTTGCTGCTTGCCGTACACGGTCGAGTCCCTGGGACACACTTTCCCGGCTCGGAGTCCGGCGCGTGCGTGGCTCTACCATGTTCCCCTCGGCCTCCGCCCTTCGCTCCACCCACTCCGCAGCCGGTTGCCCAGCCTTGTTCGCAGGCTTCATCGCTACTATGGCGGAGTCTGACTTCTCTCGTCCGTGCATCACCGGCTACGGCTCCTCGCCTTCCCGGCACGGACCAGCCCAATGCAGCAGCTGGCCAGACGAGAGTTCTCCCGGTTCCCATGCAAGCAGCGTGCGTGCATGCCAGGGTCTCAGACCACGCGGGGTCAGACAGGTGCTCGCTCTAGCGCGCCTGTCCGTGTTGCCTTCCGCTTCGATGACGGCGTCGGCACCCCGGAAAAGGTGACTTTCGTGGCTCAATGGCTGGCCTACACGTACCCCTGTCAACGCTTCGCGCGGTGCCTCGCGGCACCCCGCGCATGACTCGGGGACAGTGTGGTTTGCTACGCCTTCACTGTCAGGGACTCTCACCCTTTACTCCTTGCCGGTCTCCCGGCGCTACCACCGGTTCACCTTTTCACTTCTTCACCTCTTCACTTCTTCACGTGTTCACCTCTTCACCTTTCACCTCATCCGAGCCCATTTGTAACTCTTCAGCGCAGCGGTTAGCATAGCCTCAGCCACAACAACCAGCGGAGAAACCACGATGAGCTTCGTATCCGAGTTCAAAGAATTCGCCATGAAGGGCAATGTCATCGATCTGGCCGTGGGTGTCATTATCGGCGGCGCCTTCGGCAAGATCGTAGACTCGGCAGTGAACGATCTCATCATGCCGGTGATCGGACGCATTTTCGGGAAGGTAGACTTCGGCAATCTGTTCTTCCCGCTGTCCGATATCCCCCCCGGGGTACCGCCGACGCTGGACGCGCTTAAGAAGGCCGGCGTACCGCTGTTCGCGTACGGCAGCTTTCTCACCGTTCTGCTCAACTTCATCATTCTGGCATTCGTGATCTTCATCATGGTGAAGCAGATCAATCGCCTCAAGCGCGAAGCGCCAGCCGCGCCCCCGGCCGCGCCGCCTGAGGAAGTCGTGCTGTTGCGTGAAATCCGCGACGAGTTGAAGCGCGCCTGAGGCCTCACGCGTGTCGTTCCCCCCGGACGGCCCCACGCGCCGCCGGGGTCTTTGCCGATCGTTCCAGTTCTTTCCCCCGACTGTATCCCGCGCTTCAGCACGTGAGATTTGCTGCGGTATATAGTTTTTCATCAATGCTTTAGCGTGCAGCTGAGAGGAGGTTTTGGTGCGTGGCCCGATCCGCATATACTGGCTGCGAAATCCAACATTGCGGCTGCCGCTGGCAGTACTCCATGCAGGGACTGGACAATCTCACCAAGATCGAATTGCTCGATCTGGTTCGTGTGCTCGAGGAGCGCATCGCCCAGTTGGATAGCGGGACTGAGCAGTCTCATGGCGCACAGCTCGGTGTCGATTTCATCTACGGACAGGCGCTGCTGGTGCTGGGCAACAGCGGCATCGCGGCGTTCATCTATGACATAGGCGTCGACGCACAGGGCCGCGAGTTCTCCATCATCGGCGTCAACCAGAGCATGATGGCGCTGACCGGCTACAGCCGCGAAGAGCTGCTCGGCATGAGCGTCATCAATCTGCTCATGCACCAGGATCGCCAAGGCGTGCGTCGTCTGCTTGGCAACGAGCGCCGTGGCGGCTTCACCAGCTCGGGGTGGCGCCATCGCACACGCACCGGCGAGATTCGCGAAGTGGAGGCGAGCGGGTACGATCTCCAGTATCGCGGCCGGCGCGCACGCCTGGTGATCGTGCAGGATATGACGCGACGCAGGCGCGAGCAGCTCACGCAGCAGCGCCTCGCCTCCATCGTCGAGAACTCGCATGACGCCATCATCGCCACCAGCGTCGATGGCATCGTACTCAGCTGGAACGGAGCCGCGGAGCTGTTGTTCGGTTACGGCCCCGCGGAGATGATCGGTCGCTCCATCGACCCACTCTACCCGCCGGAGATCGCGGAGCAGGAGAAGGCCGCCACTGGTCCGCGCGTTCTCGCCGGCGAGGCAGTCGACAGCCGCGAGACGGTACGCCTCAACAAGAGCGCCGAGCGCATCGATGTATCGATCAGCCTCGCCCCGTTACGCGACGCGGGTGGCGCAATCGTCGGCGTATCCAGCATCATCCGCGACATCCGCGCACACAAGGAGGCCGAGCGCAAGCTGGCGGAAAGCCACGAGCGCCTGCGCGCGCTGGCCGCGCTCTCCTACGACTGGTGCTGGGAGCAGGACGAGGATCTGCGCTTCACCTATCACTCCGCGGAGTGGGGCCCGTATCGGGATCAGATCCGGCGCACGGTGCTGGGCCGCACGCGCTTCGAGATGCCCATCCAATGGCAGTCGGAGCAGCAGCGCGCCGAGCACGCGAAGACGCTCGCCGAGTGCAGGCCATTCAAGGATCTCAACTATCGAGTGCGCGATCCTAACGGCCGCGACTATCACCTCACGGTGAGCGGCGAGCCGATCTTCGATGCGGTTGGAGCCTTCAAAGGCTACCGCGGCATCGCTCGCGACATCACCGACAAGGCGACACAGGAAGGACGGCTGCGCCTGCTCTCTGCAATCGTCGGCTCCTCCGACGACGCGATCATGAGCTGGTCGCTCGCTGGCGTGCTGCTGTCCTGGAATCCAGGCGCCACCCAGATGCTGGGCTATCTGGAGGCCGACATACTCGGCAAGAGCGTTGCGGTTCTCATGCCGCCCGAAAATACCGAATGGGAACAAATCACGCGCCACGTTGCGGCCGGCGGCAAGGTGCAGAATCAGCAGGGTGTGCGCCGCCATCGCAACGGCACCATCATTCCGGTCGCAATCACCTGCTCGGCCATACGCGATCAAAATGGCAACGCTACCGCTATCTCCTGCGTTGCACGCGACATACGGCGGCAGAAGCTGCAGGAACACCTGGTCAGCGAGAATTATCAGCGGCTCAAGCTTGCGCTCGAATCCGCGGCATTGAGCTTGTGGGACTGGGATATTCCCGCCTCGCGCGTACACTATGACGAAGCTTTCGGGAAACTGCTCGGCTACAAGCCCGGCGAGCTCCCCGAGGATCGCCGGCCCTGGGAGACGCTGCTGCATCCCGAAGACGCGGCCGCGGTGAGCCAGCGCATCGAAGCGCAGCTGCCGGCCTCGAGCGGCACGTGCGAGCTCGAGTTCCGCGCGCGCACGGAGGCCGGCGAATGGATGTGGCTGGGGGCGCGCGGGCGCGTGGTGGCGCGCGGGCCCACGGGCGGCGCCCTGCGCATGATGGGGATCTGTCAGGAGATCTCGGAGCGCAAGCGCGCACAGCATATGGGGCAGATGCTGTCCGCGTTCCTCGATGCCTCCGATGACGTCATCATCGGCCGCACGCTCGACGGTGTCATCCTGTCGTGGAACCGCGGCGCTCAGCGCAGCCTCGGCTACGCCCCGGACGAGGTGATCGGGCGCAACGTGCGCGTGCTGGTGCCGGCGGAGCGCATCGACGAGATCGTGAGAATAAGCGACATCGTGCGCGGTGGTGGCACGGTTTCCAACCTCGACACCGTACGCTGCCACCGGAGCGGCCGCGATGTGCATCTGTCGCTCGCGGCCGCCCCGCTGCGCGACGCCGAGGGCAAGGTCATCGGCGTAGCCTCGATCGGCCGCGACATCAGCCAGCGCATCCGCGTCGACGCGGAGCACAGCCTGCTCGCGGCGGTGGTGGGCTCCTCGCATGACGCGATCGTGAGCCTCGGACTGGATTGCACGGTCCGCTCGTGGAACCGCAGCGCGGAGCTGATGTTCGGCTACAGCGCAGCCGAGGTCGTGGGGCGCCACTACCGCAGGCTGCTTTCCAGCGAATCGCTGGAGCATTTCCGCGCGCGCCGCCCGCGCCTGCAACGCGGCGAGCCGATCGCGCCGTTCGAGACGCTGATCCGGCGCAAGGAAGGCGGCTTTGTGCTGGTGTCTGTGGCCGCCGCCGCGCTGCGCGAAGCCGACGGCCGGATCGCCGGCGTGGCTGCCGTACTGCGCAACATCGGCTCCCAGAAGCGGCTCGAACGGCTGCTCGCGCGCACGCAGGCGATCGGACAAGTCGGCGGCTGGGAGCTCGACTGCCGGTCGCTGCGCCTGTTCTGGACCAGTGAGACGTATCGCATCCATGGGCTCGATGCCGAACAGCCAGCGCCCTCGCTCGCGCAATCGCTCAACTTCTTTGCGGCTGAAGCACAGCCGCAGATACGCGCGGCTGTGCAGCGCGCGATCGAGCGAGGAGAGCCGTTCGATCTGGAGCTGCCGCTGATTGCGGCGAGCGGGCGCCAGGTGTGGGTTCGGACGATCGGCGAAGCACAACGCGAGAACAGCATTGTAACGAGGGTGTATGGGACGCTGCAGGATGTGACCGCGCGTCGTGAAACCGAGGACGCGCTGCGCTTGAGCGAGCGCCAGCTCGATGCGATCCTGGACCATGCCGCAGAGGGCATTGTGGTGCTCTCTCAGATGGGCACCATCGAGCGCATCAATCGCCAGGCGCAGCGCATGTTCGGTTACGCGGCGAACGAAGCCATAGGCATGGACTTCAGACAACTCGCTGTGCAGCTCGGCTTCGAGGCCGCGCGCAACCAGGAGCCGCCCGAGGCGTGGACGCGGCGTCTGCTCGGCAGCCATCGCGAAATGACTGGACGGCGCAAGGACAGCACGCTTTTTCCCCTCGAGGTGGCGCTGTCCGAAATCGACATGAGTCCCGGTCCCGTCCGGCTCAGCGCGGTGGTGCGCGACATCACCGAGCGCAAATCGTGGGAGAGCCGGATCTACAGCCTCGCCTATTCCGACTCGCTTACCGGATTGCCGAACCGTCTGCTGCTGCGCGACCGCCTCGAGCATGCGATCGCCGCGGCGCAACGCAATCGCACGCTGGTCGGCGTGCTGTTCCTCGATCTCGATCAGTTCAAGACGATCAACGACTCGTACGGACATCACGTCGGCGATCAACTCCTGCGCGATATCGGTGAGCGCACGCGCGGCTGCGTGCGCGAGATCGACACCGTCTCGCGCCTGGGCGGCGACGAGTTCGTGGTGGTGCTGCCGGAATTGAAGGACCGGCAAGATGCGGGCGCCGTGGCACGCAAGATTCTGAGCGCGGTGACCCAGGCGTATCGCATCGATGCGCATGAGGTCACTGTTACGCCCACGCTCGGCATCAGTCTTTATCCGCAGGATGGAATCGACGCGGAGACGCTGCTGCGCAACGCCGACACGGCGATGTATCACGCCAAGGAAGGCGGCCGCAACCGCTTCGAGTACTTCCGCTCACAAGGCTGAGTGAGCGCGAGCGGCAGGCCTTTGCTTGACCTGTGGCGCGAGCCTCTCTATCCTCGCCGACTCGTCTTTTGATGGTCCCATTACTTCTCCAGTTTCATGGACGTGCTGATCTACCTCGCAGCCAGCTTCTGGCTGGGCGCAGTGCATGCCGCGACTCCCGGGCACGGCAAGACCATCGCTGCCGCCTATATCGTCGGCGTGCGCGGTCAACCCGTGGACGCCTGGATTCTCGGCATCTTCGTAACGTTGTCACACACCAGTGGAATTCTGCTGGTCGGCCTGCTGGCGTCCCTCGGGCTGCCCGGCTTCCTGCCCCATCGTATGGAGGCCTATCTCTCGCTGCTCACCGGACTGCTCGTCATCGCGATCGGCCTGTGGACGCTCTGGACTCAGCGCGGCCTGCTGCAGCAACTGCATGCGCCGCGGGCGCACACCCATGACGGTCTGCCCGAGCACACTCACGATCACGAAGGCGCACACACCCATGATCACGATCATGTCCATGCACACGGCGACGCAGATGAACATCACCATCATGGCGAGGCGGGCTATCACAGTCACGGCTGGGGCTTCAAGCATACGCACGACATGAGCCTGGTGACAGGGAATCGCCCGAGCCTGTGGGTCTTGATCGGCCTGGGAGTGGCGGGCGGGTTGATTCCAGATCCAGCAGCGCTGGGTATCCTGCTCAACGCGCTGGCTCAGGGCAAGATGATGCTGGGGCTAGGAACCGTAATCGTGTTCAGCCTCGGCTTTGCGGCAACGCTGGTGCTGGTCGGCGTGATCGCGGCGAAAGTCGGCCGCAAGATTCTCGACTGGCTGGCCGGGCCGTGGGCGATTCGCATGCAGATCGGCACGTCGCTGCTGATAGTGGTGGTGGGTCTGGTGCTCACGTATCAGGCGTGGCGGATGTTGGTGCGACTCGCGTGAGCATTATCAAGGCAACCGAACTTCAACGCGAAAGCGCAAAGAACGCAAAGGGCGCAAAAGAAAATTCAGACGAGAGTTTCGAAACGCGATACTCGAGGCTTGCGTAGTTTGAGCTGCCGCTGCGTCCCGGGCATATAAGGCGGACGCCAACTTGCTTGTCCCACGATTGGCCCGCTGGGCAGCCAATTCACGTTCGCGGTTCTTTTGCGGCCCTTTGCGTTCTTTGCGCTTTCGCGTTGAGGTTCGGTTTTGAACTGCGTTTAGGGTTTGGTTTAAAACTGAGCTCAGGTTCGGTCCTTCAGTTCGCCCGCCCCGGAACCATCCCCACATACCCCGAGATATCCGCATACCACACATTCCCCGCAGCGTCCGTCGTCACACTGTAAGGCCGCGCCGTCTCTCGCGGCAAAGCCGTGAAGCTCATCTGTCCATCCCGCAAGCGCCCCAGGGCGCCACCGCGCAGCACCCCGAACCAGACTGTGCCGTCCGGTGCAACGGCGATACCGGACGGCGCGCCCTTGTCCTTCGGGAGCGGATACTCGGTGAACTTGCCGTCCAGGAAACGCGCGATCTTTCCCGCACCGAACTCGATCATCCACACACCGCCCTGCTTATCCACCGCAACGTCGGTGGGCCCCGCGCTCGGCGTCGGCAGATCGTACTCCGTCATCTCGCCCGCAGGCGCTATGCGCAGCAACTGATTTCCAGACTGTAATGTCGCCCACACCGTGCCGTCGGGCGCAACGGTTACACCGTACGGTCCGCCGCGCAGCGATTTGAACTCGTGTCGATCGAGCTTGCCGTCTTTCAGGCGCGTAATGCTGTATGCCGTCGATTCAGCGAACCAAACCGCGCCGTCAGGCGCCACTGCCAGCCGCGCCAGCCGCGCGACCGGCGTACCGAGCGGAAATGATTTCGTCTGCCCGTCCTCGGTGACGCGGGTCACGGCAATCTTGGCTGGATCAGTGACCCAGGCCGCTCCGCTCGAGTCCACCGCGAGACCGATCGGCTCCACGTTGCGCCCACCGGCCTTCGGCACGCGCTGCACCTTGCCATCGCGCACCAGACCGACACCCTCGCCGAAGTCGATGGTGAACCAGATGCTGCCATCGGGCGCGGCCGCGACTGTGGTCGGAATGTCGGTTGCTACGAGCATCGGGTATTCCACCGAGCCCGCTGCCTTGCGCGATGGTAACTTCCACACGGCCGCCGCTGCGCCAGCGACCAGCAGCAAAGCAACCAGCACGTAGAGTGCGGAGCGTTTATTGAGCATCAGGATATTCCAGTCGAAGAGGTCGACCTGCTGGAGATTTTCATCAGCTTGCGTACCAGGTACGCGGCAGCGACGACGAACAGGATGAAGAATGCCGCAGCCCCGAGCAGGCTGACCGAGTCGACTTGAGACAGCAGATTGCTGCCCTCGAGCGCGCGACGCCGGATCTCGTGATAAGGCGTGAGCGAGAACGGCACGTACAACGTCGCCGCCGCATGCGGATCGCGAATCAGCGCGCCTGCTTCGAGATGCACCGGCAGGTTGCCCTGCTCCTGCTGCCACGTCTGCGCGCCATCGGCGCTCCGATACAGGCCACGATGGGTCGACACAGAGATCATGTTGCCATCTTCGGAGGCGATGACGCCGCGCATCTGCGTATCGGGATCGGGCAGTCCCTGACCAACGCTCACCCAGCTGCTGCCGCCGTCATCGCTGCGAGATAACCGGCCTGCGCCGCCGGCCCACACCCGCCTGGCAACCACATCGGCCGCGACCATCTCGAGGTGTCCGTCGGGAAGTCCCGCAGAGCGCGCCTGCCAGGACGCTCCATCATCCGCGCTGGTGTACAGCGAACCCTGCACGATGGCAACCAGGCTGTGCGGCGAGTCCACAGGAACAGCCATTGCAACGGGCGCCGCAGGCAGGGCCTCGCCGATGCGCACCCAATGTAGACCATGATCGTCGCTGCGATAGCTGCCGCGCGCACCGACCACATAGAACTGCGACGGCTGGGTACCGGCGAGGATCGCGAGCGCGGGGGTCGCCGACGGCGAGAGGTTCACCGGCTTCCACTGCCCGCCGGATTCGCTCACGAATATGCCGGCGGCGGTAGCAGCGAGCACAGCCTTGCCGTCGCGCGCGAACGCGACCGCAAAGGTGGGCCCGATGAACACGGGCGAAGGCTCCTGCACCCAGTCGCGGCCGCCGTTGCGTGAGCGCAGCAGACGCGTGTCGGTGGCATAGAGCAGATGATTGGCGTCGAGCGGATCGATCGCCACCGTGATGGCGCCGCCGACGAACAGGCCGGCATCGACCGGCATCCAGGTCGCGCCGCCGTCGCGGCTGCGAAACGTACCACCCCAGGCGCTCGGATCGTGCGCCGCGCAGGGCTGCACGAGGCCGACTATGCAGATCAGAAAGACGCCGATACGAAGCAGCACGGGAGCTTAAAAAAAAAGCGGGTTCTAAAATGCTGCGAGGAGCCGGGTGACCCCGACTCCTCGCAGCTCAACAGCTACGCCCTCAATGCGATTTACTTCGGCTTGCGCGACGCTTCGCCACTGGACAGCGCGATTTCCGCCATGCGCGAACCGTTGATCCCGATCCAGGAGTTCTTGGTCAGAGGATACTTGTCCGTATAGGACAGCGGCTC
>JBGQKF010000149.1:0-9181 GCA_041499435.1 Gammaproteobacteria bacterium | reverse complement strand
GTTCGACGAACGCGCGCGAGCTGATTACCGTGCGCACTCGCGCCGCGATGCACGCCGCCTGCACCGCGGTGGGGCCGGCCGAGTAATTCAGCATCGCCGGCACACGCCCGAATGCGCTCAGGCCGAGCACCGTGCAAACCGCATGGATGGCGTTGGGCAGCAGCACACCGACGTTCTCGCCTTGCACCGTACCGGGAGAGCTCAAGCGACCCAGCGCCAGCGCACCCTTCAGGAGATATCGGTAAGAGCGCGGCCGCTCTTGAAAGTCTTCGATGATCAGCGTGCGGCGTCCCTGCTCGCGTACCGCATCGAGAAAGGCTTCGAACAAAGATACCCGGGCACGCTCGGCAAACGCCGCCATCTCGAGTACCCGCTGCAGCTCTTCGGCTGCACGCATGCGCCGTACGCGTGGCGCTGACTGGATCGCTGGCGCGATGCGAGCGGGCGGATGCGTTCGAATCCGCACGCCAGCTCTAAAGGCGCGGTGATACTCGATGCGCACCGGGATCACCGCGACACCGCTGCGCGCTGCGATGATTGCCGGTACTTCGTACACCTTCATTACGCAGCGCGTTTCGAACGCACGCCCTTGCGGGTACAGCGCGACGGATCGACCGCTCGCCAGCAGGCGCAGCACCTTCTTGATGCTTGCTGGGTCGTTCATCTCGGCGATCAGGTGCGGGCGCAGCTTGAGGATCCAGCGCACCCAGCGCGATCGCAGGTCCTCTTGGGGCAGAACCACGATGACATCGTGGGGCAGGAGCAGGGACAGCAGCACAGCGTCCATCGCGCGCGGGTGATTGGCGGCGTAGAGCACCGGCTTGTCGCTCGGGGCTTTAGCAGCCTCCACACGCACGCGAATCAATAGTCGCAGCAACAAGCGTAGCGAGTATCTGATCATTGAGCAGGCGCTCTCACAGAAGGATCGGAAATCAGACCGGGGTTGCGCATTTCCGCGTGAGAGCGCTCCCCGGCGCACGATCGCGTCGGCCGAAGTATACCGTCAGCGCGTCCCGCGCAGGAGCGCAATGGCCGCGCGCCGCACTGCGCGAACCGATTGCGCTTCCAGAACAACATCATAGTCCAAAACTGACAAAAGGTGAGATTTGCCTGTCGTTGCGGTGTTACGTACAGTCGATTGCAAAAATGCCGCGCAGCGTGCAGGTTGCGGCGCACAACAATAAATTCCCATCTCCAACACTCGCTCAGGAGGTACCACTATGGACATGCAGCTGCCCCATGGATTGCGGGACGTTTCCGAACCGCCACGCCTGTATCGCACCACCGAACGCCCGGAATATTTTTTCTCCGATCAACTCTCCGCACAGTACGACCCGCAGACCCGGGCCATCTGGTCCCGCTGGACCCCGTGCCCGCGCCCCAACTTCAACCCCGGCCTGCTGCAAGCTTTGTCGGCGTACTGCCGCTTCGTCACAGACACCTCGGCCTCGATCGAATGCCTTGGCGAGACGATGCCCGTGGAATACGCGGTGCTCGCCTCCAACGTCCCCGGCGTCTTCAACCTCGGCGGCGATCTCGATCTGTTCACGCAATTGATCGAGCGGCGCGACGCCACGGGGCTCTCTCAATACGGAAAGGCATGCGTCGATGTGCTCTATCGGAACTACATCGGGCACGGCTTGCCGATCAGTACGATCTCGCTGGTACAGGGAGAATGCCTGGGCGGTGGCTTCGAGGCGGCACTTTCCAGCGACATTATCGTCGCCGAGCGACACGCCCGTTTTGGATTCCCCGAAATCCTGTTCAATCTGTTCCCAGGAATGGGCGCTTATTCCTTTCTCGATCGTAAGGTAGGTCGCAGGGTAACCGAAGAAATGCTATCCACTGGCAAGCTTTACTGCGCCGATGATATGCTGGCGCTGGGTGTCGTCGATTGCGTAGTCGACACCGGCCAGGGGGAGGCAGCAGTCGCGGCCTTGATCAAGCGCAACAGCCGCAGCCGCAATGGTCTGGTCGGTATCGCCGGCGCACGCCGCCGAGTGAATGGAATCACGTATCAAGAACTTAGCGACGTCGTACAGCTGTGGGTGGAAGGTGCGTTGCGCCTGACGTGCCGAGACCTTAGATTGATGCAACGGCTGGTGTCGCGACAGAACGACATGCTGGCTTCCACCCGAGTTCATTAGAAGTGGAAGCCGTTTTGTCCGCAACTGGCGGACGAGAATAACGGGAGGCACATGGCTCGGCTGTCGTCGGAATATACCATTCAGGAAGCATCCGCCAAGCTGGGTGTCCCGGTGCAGAAGTTACGGCGCTGGGACAGTCAGGGTGTGCTCGTCGCCCGGCGCACCGACGGCGGGCACCGCCGCTACGCGCGGGAAATCATCGACGGTCTGGCCGGCTCGGCACTGGGCACGATCAACGATCGTTACGAGGACGAGCTCGCCACGGCACGCAAAACGCTGCGCGAGAAACGCCGCATCATCCAGCTGCTCCTGGAAAGCGAGAGCCGCTATCGCGATCTGGTGGAGACCTCACACGATCTCATCTGGACCACCGATTCGCAGGGGCGCTTTACCTATCTCAACAACGGCGCGCTCGATATCTTCGGGATGCAGCCGCGCGACCTGCTGGGGCGTTGTTTCTTCGATTTCGAAGCGCGTCCTTCGCACATCTCCAACCGCCGCTTCCTGTCGACGCTGCGTCGTCACGGAGAGGTGAAGAACTACATCACGCACCTGATCTCCACCGATGGCAGCGACCGCTGGGTAGGCATCAATGCACGCGTGTCGCATGACGAGACCGGTCAGATCAGCGGTATCCGCGGCACCGCGCGCAACGTCACCGAGCAGCACGAGGCGGCGCTGCAGATCGAGTTTCTCGCCACGCACGATCCGCTGACCGGACTCGCCAACCGCGTGAGCCTGCAGCGCACGCTTGAGCATGCGCTCTCGCAGGGCGACGTCGGCGCTGTGCTGTTCATCGACATCGATCACTTCAAGTATGTCAACGACAACTTCGGCCATCGCTCGGGCGATCAACTGATCGTGGGGGTGAGCGGCGTGCTGAAGGAAGCAGCCAACGAGTTCAACGGCCAGGTGTTTCGCCTGGGCGGCGACGAGTACGCGGTGCATTTGCCCGATTCCCTGCGCGGGCACGCGATGAAGGTGGCCGAAGGCCTGCTCGACGCTTTGCGTCACTTCCGCTTCCAATCGCTCAATCAGCAGCAGCGGGTGGCCGGTCTCACGGCTTCGATCGGCATCGCGCTCTACCCCTTTCATGGCAGCGACGTCACCGGGCTCTTATCCAACGCGGATATCGCGATGTACCAGGCCAAGGACGGCGGCCGCAACCGCTTCGTGCTCTACGATCAGGACGCGCAAGGCCTGCGCCGCACCCACCACCGTGTGCAGTGGGCGAACAAGCTGCGCGACGTGCTCGATGAAGATCGGCTCGTCCTGTACAGCCAGCCGGTCGTGCGCATGGCCGACATGCGCACAGTTCACTACGAGGTGCTCTCGCGCGTGCGCGACGAGAGCGGCAGCATGCTGCTGCCCAGCCAGTTCATCGAGTACGCCGAGGCGCTTGGCATGGTGCAGGAAATTGATCTGCGCGTGTTGGGGCGCGTGCTCGAGTATGTGAGCGCGCCAGAGCGCAAGGACGAGAAAATGCGCTATTCGGTGAACCTGTCGCGAGTGTCGATCTCCGATCCGCACTGGGTGCGCAAGTTCGCCAAGATGATCACTGCGACCGACTGCGCGCGCAATCAGCTGGTGTTCGAGATCACCGAGACCGCCGCCATGGCGGACGTGGATGTGACGCAGCAGTTCATTCGCGAAGTGAAGCAGCTCGGCTGCCGCTTCGCTCTGGATGACTTCGGCGCCGGCTTCAGCTCGTTCTACTACCTGAAGCGTTTCGACGCCGATTACCTTAAGATCGACGGCGCCTTCATCCGTGATCTGTTGACCGACGAGGGCAACCGCATCTTCGTGAAGGCGCTGTGCGAAGTCGCGCACGGCCTGAAGAAGCAGGTCATCGCGGAATGGGTCGAGGATCGTGAAGTGATGAAGGCCCTCACCGACATCGGCACCGAATACGGCCAGGGCTACCTGTTCCACCGCCCGGCGCCGCTGCTGAGCGAAGCCAGTGCGCAGCTGGCCACTTCCGCGGCCGAGTAGCCCGCCGAGCGTTCAGCTTCCCGAGCAGGCGCACGACCGCTACTCCCACTCGCCCTTGCGCAGCTTGTCGGCCCAGAGCAGACCGAGAATGGTCTTGGCCTCGCTGATCTCGCCGACTGTTACCATGGTGAGCGCTTCATCGAGCGAAAGGCGCAGGCATTCCAGAAATTCTCCGTCTTCACCGGGGTGGCCGTCATGGCTCAACTGCTGCGCGAGAAACAGCTCCACTTTCTCGTTGGAGTAGCCTACGCACGGAAAAAGAGTGGCGAGATGACGCCAGCGCCCGGCCGTGTACCCGGTCTCTTCCAGCAACTCGCGCCGAGCGGTGGCCAGTGGCACCTCACCCGGATCGATCTTGCCTGCGGGCAGCTCGAGAAAGTGCGCGCGCACCGGAAACCGGAACTGCCGCTCGAGGAGAATACTGAAGTCATCGAACAGCGGAATCACCATGGCCGCGCCCTGATGCAGCACGTACTCGCGCGTGGCGCTGTTGCCGTCCGGCAGCTTCACCTGATCTTCCTTGAGAGTGAGGAGCTTACCTTCGTAAGCCGTGCGCGACGTGAGCAGAGTCTCGGTGTAATCGTTGGACATCATTCCTCCTGAAGGGCAGACGGGAGCGGCGTGTCAGAGCGAAGCCTGAATTGCACGCTGGCACAGTTCCATCAATCCCCCCGGAAGCAAGCCCAGTACCAAGATCGCCAGTCCATTCGCGCTGATCAGCGCGCGCACATCCACGGTGGAGTGCAGCGGAGCGCTGTCCTGCGGCGCGTCGAAATACATCAGCTTCACCACACGCAGGTAGTAGAACGCGCCCACCAGCGAGAACAACACCGCAACCACGGCGAGCCAGATCATGCCTTTGTCGATCACCGCCTGGAACACCGTGAGCTTGGCGTAGAAGCCGACCGCCGGCGGAATACCCGCCAGCGAGAACATGATGAGCAGCATCATGAAGGCGTACCAGGGGTTGCGCTGATTGAGCCCCTTGAAGTCGTCGAGCTGCTCAGCCTCGAATCCCTCGCGCGAGAGCAGCATGATGACGGCGAAGGCGCCGGCGACGGTCAGCACGTAGGTGACGATGTAGAACATCGCCGCGCCATAACCGTTCACCGAGCCGCTCAGGATGCCGAGCAGCATGAAGCCCATGTGCGAGATCGTCGAATAGGCGAGCATGCGTTTGATGTTGGTCTGCGCGATGGCGGTGACATTGCCCACCGCCATGGACAGCACCGCGAGCAGGATCAGCATCTGCTGCCATTCGACGAGCAGCCCCTGCCCGCCCAGCGCCACCGCCAGAATGCGCAGCACGAACGCGAAGGTCGCGAGCTCGGGCGCGCTGCCGATCAGCAGCGTGACCGCGGTGGGTGCCCCGTGATAAACGTCAGGGAGCCACATGTGGAACGGCACCGCGCCAAGCTTGAAGCCGAGTCCAGCCACCACGAATACCAGGCCGAACACGAGCAGGGTCTGGTTGGCATGGTGAGAGGCGATCTTCGCCGCGACTTCAGCGATCTGCAGACTGCCGGTGGCGCCGTACACCATGGACAGACCGTAGAGCAGCATGCCCGAGGCGAGCGCACCGAGTACGAAGTACTTCATCGCCGCTTCCGTGGCGGCGGCCGAATCGCGTGACAGCGCCACCATCGAATACAAGCTCAAGCTCATCAGCTCGAGGCCCAGATAGAGCGTGAGGAAGTGGCTGGCCGAAACCATCACCATCATGCCCAGCGTCGCGAACAGAGCGAGCACGAAGAATTCGCCGCGGAACAGACCGCGCGAGCGGGCGTACTCGCGGCTGTAGACCAGCATCGCCCCCACCGAGATGCAGATGAACACCTTGAGCGACTGCGCCATCGGGTCGGCCACGAACATGCCATTGAAGGCGTGGTGCACACCACCAGCACCGGCCGCAGCCAGGACCGCCGTGACGAGCAGCGTGATCAGCGTGAGCATGAAGCTCACGTGACGGCGCGAATCATCGAGAAACAGATCGACGATCAGGATCGCGCACACCATGATCAACGCGAAGATCTCAGGCGCGGCCGGCAACAGGTTCAAGGTATCCATGGTTAGAGTTTGCTTTGCGCGACGTGCGACAGAATATCGCTCACCGAGGTGTGCAGCACCTCGCCCATCGGGTAGGGCCACAGGCCCATCGCCAGCACGGCGACCGCCAGTGCGCTGAGAAAGACGATCTCACGCGCGTTGACGTCTTTGAGACTCGCCACCTTGCCGTTGGCGATCGCACCGAACACGACACGGCGGTACATCCATAGCGTGTATGCAGCGCCGAGCATCAGCGTCGTTGCCGCCAGCGCTGCATACCAGAAGCTCACCTTCATCGCACCCAGAATCACCTGGAACTCGCCAACGAAGCCGCTGGTCCCGGGCAAACCGGAGTTCGCCATCGCAAACAACATGAAAAACGCCGCAAACACCGGCATGGTGTTCACCACGCCGCCATAGTCGGCGATCTGGCGCGAGTGCAAGCGGTCGTAGAGCACGCCCACGCACAGGAACAGCGCGGCGGACACGAACCCGTGCGAGATCATCTGCAGCACGGCGCCCTCGAACCCGATGGCATTGAACAGGAACAACCCCATGGTGACGAAGCCCATGTGCGAGATCGACGAATAGGCGATCAGCTTCTTCATGTCGGTCTGCACCAGCGCGACCAGCCCGATATAGACCACGGCGATCAACGACAGCGCAATGATGAAGCCGGACAGCGAGTGGCTCGCATCCGGCGCGATCGGCAGCGACAGCCGGATGAACCCGTAGCCGCCCAGCTTGAGCATGATGGCCGCGAGCACCACCGAGCCGCCGGTCGGCGCCTCCACGTGCGCATCGGGCAGCCAGGTATGCACCGGCCACATCGGCACCTTGACCGCGAACGCCATCAGGAATGCAAGGAAGACTAGCACCTGGGCACTGAGTCCGAGCTTGAGCTTGTGCCAGTCGAGGATCGCGAAGCTGCCGTCGGCCGCGTTGTACAGGTAAATGAGCGCAATCAGCGTGAGCAGCGATCCGAGCAGCGTGTAGAGAAAAAACTTGACGGCCGCATACACGCGATTGGGCCCGCCCCACACGCCGATGATGATGAACATCGGGATCAGCGTAGCTTCGAAGAACACGTAGAACAGCAGGCCATCGAGTGCGGCGAACACGCCGTTCATGACGCCTGAGAGGATCAGGAAGGCGGCCATGTACTGCGACACGCGCGCCTCGATCACATGCCATCCGGCAATCACGATCAGCACCGTGGTGAAGCTGTTCAACAGGATCAGCAGCAGCGAGACGCCATCGATGCCGAGGTGATAGTTGACATGAAAGCGCGAGATCCAGGGGTGCAGCTCCTGAAACTGCATGCCGTGCGCGGCCGGGTCGAACTGCGCCCACAACGGCAGGGTCACCAGGAAGCCGACCACCGATCCGAGCAAAGCGAGCCGGCGCGCCAGCCGGGCGCTGCGATCCGATCCAGTCGCGAGCACGACCACACCGGCTACGATCGGGATCCAGATGACAAGCGTCAACAGAGGAAGGCCGGAGGGCATGGATTGTTATCAGTTGTTGTGCATTACGCGCGCGCGATCCACCAGGTGAGCAGTACGAACACCCCCAGGATCATCATGAACGCGTAGTGATAGACGCGACCCGATTGCACACGGCGGATCACCTGCGACACGCCACCCACGAGGCGGGCGCTGCCATTCACGAAGATCCCGTCGATAATCGCGACGTCGCCCAGCTGCCACAGCAGCGTGCCCAGGCGCTTCGCCCCGTTGGCGAAGACCGCCTGATAAAGCTCGTCGAAGTAGTATTTGTTGGCAAGCAGCGTGTAGAGGCCACCCGCACGGCGCGCGATCATCCCCGGAAGATCGGGCCGCTTTAGGTACAGATACCACGCGACGACGATACCTGCGGCCGCCAGCCAGAAGGTGGGCGCGGCCAGCCCGTGCAGGACGAACGCCGGCAAACCGTGGAATTCTTCGGCGAGCTTGCCGAGCACATCGTGCGCCGGACTCACCACGATGGCGCTCTTGAAATAGTCTCCGAACAGGAGCGGCTCGATGTACGCCCAGCCTGAATACACCGACGGAATCGCGAGCAGAATGAGCGGCACCGTCACCACCCAGGGCGACTCGTGCGGAGTGCCCACCGGCGCGTGATGGCTTGGATCTGGATCCGCATGCTGATCGTCGCCTGCATGATCGAGCTGGCGGAAGCGCTCTTCGCCATGGAACGTCAGAAACATCATGCGGAAGGTGTAGAGCGCAGTGACGAATACGCCGAGCAGGACCGCAGCGTACGCGATGCCGGCGCCTGGCGTGCCGGACAGATGCACCGCTTCGATCAGACTGTCCTTGGAGAAGAAGCCCGCAAACGGCGGGATGCCGCACAAGGCAAGCGAGCCCACCAGCGCGGTCCAGTACGTGATCGGCATATACCTGCGCAGGCCGCCCATGCGCCGCATATCCTGCTCGTGATGCAAAGCGATGATCACCGAGCCGGCGGCGAGGAACAGCAGCGCCTTGAAGAACGCATGCGTCATGAGGTGGAACATGCTCGCCGCGTAAGCCGAGGCGCCCAGTCCCACCGTCATGTAGCCGAGTTGCGAGAGCGTCGAATAGGCGATCACGCGCTTGATGTCGTTGTTGACGATGCCGAGCAGGCCCATGAACAGCGCGGTGATCGCGCCGATGATGAGGACCACCGTCAACGCCGTGGCGGACAGCTCGTAGAGGGGCGACATGCGCGCCACCATGAAGATCCCGGCCGTTACCATGGTCGCGGCATGGATCAAGGCGGAGATCGGCGTGGGGCCTTCCATCGAGTCGGGCAGCCAGACGTGCAGCGGGAACTGCGCCGACTTGCCCATGGCGCCCACGAACAGCAGGAGGCAGATCACAGTCATCACCGACCACGCCGCACCGGGAAAGATCTCGATCGTGGTCCCGCTGAGCTTCCCGGCCGCACCGAATACCTGGCCGTAATCGAGGCTGCCGAGGTAGGTGAAGATCAGCGCGATGCCGAGCAGGAAG
>JBGQKF010000148.1:0-9192 GCA_041499435.1 Gammaproteobacteria bacterium | reverse complement strand
CCTCGCGGTTCAGCAGCGCGTGGACAAGGTGAAGGCGCCGATTCTGTGTCTGGTGGGTCCGCCCGGAGTGGGCAAGACCTCGCTCGGTCAATCGATCGCGCGCTCGACCAATCGCAAGTTCGTGCGCATGTCGCTCGGCGGTGTGCGTGACGAGGCCGAGATTCGCGGCCACCGCCGCACTTACATCGGCTCCATGCCCGGCAAGATCCTGCAGAACATGACCAAGGTCGGGGTGCGAAATCCGCTGTTCCTGCTCGACGAAGTCGACAAGATGGGCATGGACTTCCGCGGCGATCCGTCCTCAGCGCTGCTCGAGGTGCTGGATCCGGAGCAGAACCACTCCTTCGTCGATCATTACGTCGAAGTGGAATACGACCTGTCGGATGTCATGTTCGTGGCCACCGCGAACACGATGAATATTCCGGCGCCGCTGCTCGATCGCATGGAGGTGATTCGTCTGTCGGGCTATACGGAGGACGAGAAGGTCAACATTGCGATGCGCTATCTGCTGCACAAGCAGCTCAAGAACCATGGGTTGAAGCCCGAGGAGATCAACGTCTCGGAGAGCGCGATTCGCGACATCGTCCGCTACCACACGCGCGAAGCGGGTGTGCGTGCGCTCGAACGCGAGATCTCCAAGATCTGCCGCAAGGTGGTGAAGGCGCTGGTGCTGCGCAAGCGCGAAACCAAAACGACGGTCACAGCGAAGAATCTTGGGAATTATCTGGGTGTGCGTCGTTATACGTTTGGCATCGCCGAGAAGCACAATCAGGTAGGCCAGGTCACTGGACTTGCGTGGACGGAAGTGGGTGGTGAGCTGCTCACCATCGAATGCGCAGTGATGTCCGGTAAGGGCAAGATGGTGACGACCGGCAAGCTCGGGGAGGTGATGCAGGAGTCGATTCAGGCGGCGCTCACCGTGGTGCGCAACCGCTCGCAGAAGCTCGGCATCCCCGAAGAGTTCTATCAAAAGAATGACATTCACATTCACCTGCCCGAGGGGGCCACCCCCAAGGACGGACCGAGCGCAGGTATCGGCATTTGTACCGCGATGGTGTCGGTGCTCACCGGAATTCCGGTGCGCGCGGATGTGGCGATGACCGGCGAGATCACGCTGCGCGGCGAGGTGCTGCCGATCGGCGGTCTCAAGGAGAAGTTGCTGGCCGCTCACCGCGGCGGGATCAAGACCGTGCTGATCCCCGAAGAGAACGTCAAGGACCTGCAGGAGATTCCCGACAACATCAAGAATCGCCTGGACATCCATCCGGTAAAGTGGATCGACAACGTGCTCGAGCTCGCGCTCGAGCGTCAGCCCGAGCCACTTCCGGCGAAGGCGGAGCCCGTGCCGCTGCCACCTGCGGTAGAAACGCAGCAGGTCGTCACGGCGGTCAAGCATTGACCTGACGGCGTACCTCTCGGAATAGCATTGCTCCAAATCTGCCCCGCCCTGCGACCGTTGCCGTCCGGGGCGGGGCATTTTCTTGGGCGTTGTTCTACCCACCATTCCCGCCGCGCGCGTCCGTAGCGCTTGACACGGGCTTTTTGCGCTTGCTATAAGAGCGACGAGGCTCGGTGTAACCAAGACGCCCGGCTGCGAAGACGCAAAAACAGTCTGCAGACGAGCATTACGCACAGCTTCCGTTAGCGCAGAGGGCATGGGAGTCCCGCTGCGATCAATTCCCTCCATGGGTCGACCATTCATGAGCTGTATGCGCGAGGTAAGTGATCCCAGTCGACCGCGGCTTCTCGGCTCCGGGAGGCGCAACCAACAACTACGAAAGGGGACGACAAGTGAACAAGCAGGAACTGATCGATGCCATCGCCAAGTCCGCCGACATCTCGAAAGCGGCTGCCGGACGGGCACTCGATGGCGCCGTTACGGCCATCAAAGCCTCGCTCAAAAAGGGGCAGATGGTTACGCTGGTCGGCTTTGGCACGTTCTACATCGGCAAGCGCTCTGCGCGCACCGGGCGTAATCCTCGCACGGGCGCGGCGATCAAAATCAAAGCGGCCCGAGTCCCCAAGTTTCGCGCTGGCAAAGAGCTCAAGGATTCGGTAAACTAGCCCGCTTTCCGGACTGCGTGGGTCCCGCTTGCGGCAGGTCCTGAGCGGTTAGCGGAGCGCCGACTTAAGTCCCCTTAAAGGGGGGTGACAAGCTTGCAGCCGGGGTGCTTAGCTCAGTTGGTAGAGCGTCGCCCTTACAAGGCGAATGTCGGCGGTTCGAGCCCGTCAGCACCCACCACACGCTCCTCGAAACAGTCCGTAGACGCATCAGAGCCGTGCGCGCATGTGGCCGGCTTGCCGATGGACCATTTCGGCACCGTGGAATCGGGGAGTGGTAGTTCAGTTGGTTAGAATACCGGCCTGTCACGCCGGGGGTCGCGGGTTCGAGTCCCGTCCACTCCGCCAACGGTTGCAAAAGGCGAACGTCATCGTTCGCCTTTTTTGTTTCAGCGCAGGCGCGCCGCTTTACGTGCACTCACAGATGTCGCCGATAACCGGCTCGGGGTAACACATATGTACGACTTCATTCATAAACACAAACGGCTGCTCCAGATCATTCTGATGGTGCTGATCGTGCCGCCGTTCGCGCTGTTCGGCGTGGACTGGTATTTCCGCGGCGGCGACGGTACCGACCAGGTGGCGCGCGTGGGCGGCACACGCATCACGCAGCAGGAGTTCGGGCAGGCGTTGCGTCAGCGCCAGGAGCAGTTGCGTCAGATGACGGGCGGCAAAGTCGATCAGGCGATGCTCGACAGTCCCGAAGTGAGGCGTGCTGTTCTCGAGCAGCTCATCGACGAGCGTGTGTCGTACAGCGCCGCGCTCAAATCCGGCATCACGGTGCCCGTTGCCGAGCTGCAATCGGCGATCGTGGATATTCCTGCATTCAAGGACAGCAATGGCAAGTTCTCGCCCGAGCGCTACCGCGATCTGCTGCGCGCGCAAGGGATGACTGAGGGCGCATTCGAATCATCCTTGCGCAAGGACATGATCGTCAATCGCAACCGCGAGTTGTTCGCGGGGACCGCGTTCCTGCCCAATGCGGTGGTGGACCGTCTGTACAAACTGCGCAAGCAGCAGCGCGAGGTGAGCCAGCTCATCCTCGAGCCAGGCCAGTATGCGGGGCAGGTGAAGGTGAGCGACGCCGAGATCAAGGCGTATTACGACGCGCACAAGCAGGAGTTCGAGCTGCCCGAGAAGGTAAAGCTCGAGTACGTTATGCTCACGCAGGAGGCGGCGCTGAAGCAGGTCAGCGTGTCGGACGACGAGCTGAAAAAGGCCTTTGAAGAGCGCGGATCGCAACTGCAGAAGCCCGAGGAGCGGCGGGCGAGCCACATCCTGATCGCTGTGCCGCAGAGCGCGACGCCGGAGCAGAAGAACAAAGCCAAAGAGAAGGCGCAGGCCCTGTTCGCAGAGGCGAAAAAGTCGCCCAAGAACTTCGCGGCGCTCGCCAAGAAGAACTCGGAAGATCCGGGTTCAGCCGTCGAAGGCGGGGATCTCGGCTGGACGCCGCGCGGCAGAATGGTGAAGCCGTTCGATGACGCCATGTTCGGCATGAAGGCGGGCGACATCGTCGGCCCGATCGAGACCCAGTTCGGCTACCACATCATCAAACTGAACGAGATCAGGGCGGCGGAAACGCCCAGCTTCGAAGCGCTCAAACCGAAAGTGGAGGAAGAGCTGCGCAAGTCGAAGGCTGCGCGCTTGTTCGCACAGCAGGCCGATGAGTTCTCCAACTTGGTCTATGACCAGCCCGACAGCCTGAAGCCGGTCGTGGAGAAATTCAAACTGACTCCGCAGACCACCGGCTGGGTCACGCGTCAGGGCGGGGACATGCCACTGCTCAACAACGAGAAGCTGATGCGATCGATTTTCTCCGACAACGCGATCAAGCGTCATCAAAACACCGAGGCGGTTGAGGTGGCGCCCAATGTCATGATTGCGGCGCGCGTGCTCGAGCACGAGCCGGTCAAGGAGCGTCCGCTGGATGAAGTGCGGGCCCAGATCGTAGCAACGCTCACGCAGGAAAAAGCGGGAGAGATGGCGCGCAAGGAAGGCGAAGCGCTGCTCGAAAAGCTGCGCAAGGGCGGCGATACCAGCGCCAAGTGGTCGACATCCCAGACCGTATCGCGGGAATCACGCGAAGGGCTGCATCCCGAAGCCGCGGCCGCCGTGTTCAGCGCCGATGCATCCAAGCTGCCGGCCTATGTCGGACTGGCCGTTCCCGGCGGCCGCTATGTCATCTACCGGGTCAGCAAGGTGATCGACGTGGACAGCGTCGATCCAGAACAGCGCAAGCAGATAGCCAAGCAACTGGAGCCGATCGCAGGTCAGGAGAACCTGGCTGCGCGCATGGGCAGCTTGAAACAGAATGCCGATGTGAAGATCGATGCGAAGAAGCTGGAGAAGGCGAGCTGAGCAAAAAACCGGAAAGAAAACGCAAAGGGCGCAAAAGAACGCCAAATGCGCAAAAGGAAATCAGAACGAAAGTAGATTTTAGACGGACACCGGTCTTCCTTTAGAAGTTGGGAAGGACGGGCCGATTTTCTTTTGCGGCTTTTGCGCCCCTTTTGCGCTTTTTGCGTCTTCAGTTTGGTTTGTTTTACTCGAACGATGCGAACGCCGTCGTATTGAACCCCGCATCCACATACAAAATCTCTCCCGTAATGCCGCTCGCCAGATCGCTGCACAGGAATGCGGCGGCATTGCCGACTTCCTCGGTGGTGACGTTGCGCCGGAGCGGGGCGGTCTTCTCGTTGTACGCCAATATCTTTCCGAATCCGCCGATCCCGGCAGCGGCAAGCGTCTTGATCGGTCCGGCTGAAATGGCGTTCACACGGATGCCCTGCGGCCCCAGCGCATAGGCCAGATAACGCACATTGGCTTCCAGACTCGCCTTGGCCAGGCCCATGACGTTGTAGTTGGGCATCGAACGCTCGGCGCCCAGATAGGACAATGTAAGCAACGCCGCGTTGCGTCCCTGCATCAGAGGACGCGCACCCTTCGCCAACGCGCTGAAGCTGTAGCTGCTGATATCGTGGGCAACGCGAAATGCCTCTCGTGTGAGCCCCTCCAGATAATCGCCGCTCAACGCCTCGCGCGGTGCGAATGCAATCGAATGCACCAACCCATCCATGCCATCCCAGCGCTGGCCGATCTCGGCGTACAGCTGTTCGATCTGCTCGTCGCTGGTCACATCGCACGGGAACACCAGGTCGTTGCCGAGCTCGGTCGCCAGCGCAACCACGCGATCCCGGATGCCTTCACCCTGGTACGTGAAAGCCAGGCTGGCGCCTTCCCGCTTCATCGCCTTGGCGATCCCGTACGCGATCGAGCGATTGCTCAGCATGCCGGTGATGAGGACCTTCTTGTCGGCCAGGAAACCCATAGGCTACCTCCGCGGAAAAGCGGATTATAGCTGGGCGGCTCGACGCTCAAATGCTGAGAACCGAACTGAAAACGCAAATGGCGCAAAACACGCAAAGATCGCAAAAGACTACCTCTAGCCCTTTTGCGCTCTTTGCGATCCTTTGCGTCCTTTGCGTCATCTTTTCGGTTTTCTCCGGCCCTCTACCGTACTTCTGCGTCGGTCGTGCTTGTTGCAAGCGCCAAACCCTCTGTCACGTTTCGGGTACACTCCCCGGCCATGAGCCGATTGCTATGCGCCTGTTCGTTCCTTGTGCTGGCTGCGCTCGCTGCCTGCAGCTCGCCGTGGAACGACCCGTACCCTGCCTCCCAACACGAGGCGAACATCTTCTACAGCTCCTTCCCGGAGCGCCCTAAACACCTCGATCCGGTGCAGGCCTACTCGGAGAACGAGTATCTGCTGATCGGAAGCATCTATACGCCGCCGCTTCAGTATCACTATCTGAAGCGTCCCTACGAGCTGATTCCTTACACGGTGACCGAGATGCCGCGCGTGACGTATTACGACGCGTCCGACCGGCCGCTTCCGGACAGTGCCGATGCCAAGGTCATCGCCTACAGCGTCTACGAGATGCATCTGAAACCGGGTTTCAAGTACCAGCCGCATCCGGCTTTCGCCGCCGATGCGCAGGGCAAACCGATCAATCTGAGTCTGACGGCGGAGGATCTTCGCGACGTCTATGCGCTGCGCGACTTCAAGCAGACCGGCACGCGTGAGGTGACGGCCCAGGATTACGTCTACCAGATCAAGCGCCTCGCGCACCCGCGCCTGCATTCGCCGATTTTCGGTTTGATGAGCGAGCACATCGTCGGGCTGGCCGAATACGCTGAGAAGGTGAGGGCGGCTTCCAAGAACGTGCCGCGCGACGGCTACATCGACCTTAATCAGTTCGATGTGAGCGGCGTTAGCGCGGTCGATGCGTCCACCTACCGCATCAAGGTGAAGGGCAAGTATGCGCAGTTCGTCTACTGGCTCGCGATGCCGTTCTTCGCGCCAATCCCGGTGGAAGTCGATCGCTTTTACGCGCAGCCCGGGATGGCTGAGAAGAATCTTTCGCTCGACTGGTACCCGGTGGGTGCCGGCCCGTACATGATGACGGTGAACAATCCAAACCGGCAGATGGTGCTTGAGCGCAATCCAAACTTCCCCGGCGAAACCTATCCGAGCGAAGGCGAGCCCGCAGACGCCGCTGCCGGCCTGCTGAAGGACGCGGGCCAGCGCATTCCGTTCATCGACAAGGTGGTGTTCAGTCTGGAGAAAGAGCAGATCCCGTACTGGAATAAGTTCCTGCAGGGCTACTACGACGTGTCCGGGATCACCTCCGACAATTTCGACCAGGTGGTGCAGATGTCGGGCACCGGGGAGCCGCGGCTCAGTGCCGAGATGGAACGCCAGGGCATCCGTCTGCAAACCTCGGTCGCGCCCTCGATCTCGTACATGGGCTTCAACATGTTCGACTCCGTGGTCGGCAGCGATTCCGAACGCGCGCGCAAGCTGCGGCAGGCGATCTCCATCGCACTCGATGAGGAAGAATACATCTCCATTTTCCGTAACGGTCGTGGCATCGCCGCGCAAGGCCCGATCCCGCCCGGAATCTTCGGCTATCTGGAGGGTGAGGCGGGCATCAACCGCTACATGTACGACTGGGTCAGCGGGCAGCCCCGCCGCAAGCCGATCGAGGTGGCCCAGAAGCTGCTAGCCGAGGCCGGCTATCCCAACGGCATCGACAGCAGCAGCGGCACGCCGCTCATCGTAAACTTCGACACCACAGGGGCGGGCGCCGGCGCCAAAGCCGTCACCGACTGGCTGGTGAAGCAGTTCAACCAGATCAACGTGCAGCTCGTCGTGCGCAGCACCGATTACAACCGGTTCCAGGAAAAGATGCGCAAGGGCACGGAGCAGCTGTACTTCTGGGGCTGGAATGCAGACTATCCGGACCCGGAGAATTTCCTGTTCCTGTTCCACAGCAAGCAAGGCAAGGTGAAGTACCAGGGAGAGAACGCTTCCAACTACGAGAATCCCGCGTTCGATCGTCTCTTCGATCGCATGCGTGACATGCCGAACGGGGCCGAGCGCCAGGCGGTGATCGACGAGATGCTGGAGATTCTGCGGCGCGATGCACCCTGGGTATGGGGCTTCAATCCGAAAGAGTACGCCCTGGCGCATCAGTGGGTGTCGAACCGCAAGCCGACCAAGATGGGCAATAACGCGATCAAGTATCAGAAGATCGATCCGGTGCTGCGCGAGCGCTTGCGCATCGAGTGGAATCACCCGGTGGTGCTGCCTGTTATCGTCGCCGTAATCGTCCTCGTCCTGGCGATCCTGCCCGCTGTGATCGTCTATCGTCGCCGCGAGCGGTCGGGCGCTCTCACCACAGTTCCAGGAGCGTCGTGACATGCTCGCGTATCTGGTGCGACGCTTTGCGTACGCGATCCCGATTCTGATCGGCGTTAATCTGATCACCTTCGGCCTGTTCTTCTTCGTGAATTCGCCGGACGACGTGGCGCGCATGCAACTGGGTCAGAAACGCGTGACGCCGGAAGCGATCCAGAAATGGAAGATCGACCACGGCTACGACAAACCGCTGCTGTTCGATGTGAGCGCGCCCGGGGTGCAGAAGCTCACGCATACGGTGTTTTTTGAGAAGTCGGCGCGCATGTTCTGGTTCGACTTCGGGGCCGCCGACGATGGGCGCAATATCGGACGTGAGATCAAAACGCGGATGTGGCCGAGCCTTGCCGTTACCCTGCCGAGCTTCCTCATCGGCCTGCTGGCCTATCTCACCTTCGCGTTGATCCTCGCCTTCTTCCGGGCGAGTTACATCGACTTTTCCGGCGTCGTACTGTGTGTGGCGGCGATGTCCATCTCGGGGCTGTTCTACATCATTGGCGGGCAGTGGATGATCAGCAAGCTCTGGCATCTGGTCCCGATCTCGGGCTTCGGGTTCGGTCTGGACGCATGGCGGTTCACCGTGCTGCCTGTGGTGGTGGCCGTCATGGGCGGCGCCGGCGGATCGATCCGGCTCTATCGCACCTTGTTTCTCGAGGAGATCAACAAGGACTACGTGCGTACCGCGCGCGCGAAGGGCCTGTCCGAACCGCGTGTATTGTTCCGGCACGTGCTGCACAACGGGTTGATCCCAGTGCTCACCGGTGTCGTCGTGGCGATTCCATCGCTGTTCATCGGCAGCCTGGTGCTGGAATCGTTCTTTGGTATTCCCGGACTCGGCAGCTACACCATCGAGGCCATTCAGGCGCAGGATTTTCTGGTGGTGCGCGCGATGGTGTTTCTCGGCGCCGTGCTCTACATCATCGGCCTCATCATGACCGATGTCTCATACACTCTCGTCGACCCGCGCGTGAGACTTAACTGATGCCATTCCAACCGGTGATCTTGTGGACCGATCGGCTGGTGTTCCTGCTGGTCGCAGTGATCATCGCCGCGATATGGTATATCCGCGGCCGCGAGCACCTGCGCGCGCCTTGGCGCAAAGTCGCTCGCAGCCGCTATGGCATGTGCTCGCTAGTGGTCCTGAGCGTGTTCGTGGTGATCGGCTTGCTGGATTCGCTCCACTATCGTCCGCGTCTGGACCAGCCCGGTGCCAAGGGAGCGGTCAATTATTCGGTGGACGTGCGCAGCGTGTTCGATGTCTTGATTGAGCCGCTCAGCAAGCGGCCGGAGCGCACTTACTCCGCCCCGTTCGCCGCGCATGCGTTCTCCAAGGAGACGATCGAGCGGCCCGATGGCAGCCAGGCGAGGGAGTT
>JBGQKF010000147.1:0-9269 GCA_041499435.1 Gammaproteobacteria bacterium | reverse complement strand
TCGGCAGTGAGGTCGGTCATAGCGATTGTCCGGATGAAAGCAGGGAGTCAGCCGCCGCGGATCGCCGGCACCAGATGCACTTCGCTGTCGGGTCCGATGGGTGCAAACCACGCATCCTGAAAAATCTCGCCGTCGATGGCGATGGCGTAACCCTCATCCAGATGCGGAGCGAGCTCGGGAAAGCGCTCGCCGAGCGCCTGTAGAAGCTGACGCACATCGCGCGCATCGAGCTGCACTTCGGCGGTGCCGCCGGCGAGTTCTTTGAGCGTACCGCTGAGGACTACGCGTGCCATGTCAGCTCGGATCTAGATGAACGAGTTAGACCCCATCCCCACCCCGGCCCTCCCCTTGAAGGGGAGGGAGACTGTTGTGGTGCGCCTGCTGCCCCTCAAGCCGCCTGCGCTTCCTCGATCGCCTTCAGCACGCGCGGGGGCGACATCGGCAGCGCCGTGAAGCGTATGCCAAGCGCATTGGCCACGGCATTGGCAATCGCAGCCATCGGCGGCACGATCGGCGTTTCGCCGACGCCGCGCACGCCGTACGGATGGCGCGGATTGGGCACCTCGACGATGATCGTGTCGATCATCGGCACATCCGAGCAAACCGGAATGCGATAGTCGAGGAAGCCCGCGTTCAAGAGCCGCCCTTTGTCATCGTAGATGTACTCTTCGTTGAGCGCCCAGCCGATGCCCTGCACCGCGCCGCCCTGCATCTGGCCCTCGACGTAGCTCGGATGCACCGCCTTGCCTGCATCTTGAATCGCGGTGTAGCGCAGGATCGTCACCTTGCCGGTCTCGCGGTCGACTTCGACATCCACCAGATGGGTAGCCAGACTCGGCCCGGCGCCTTGCGCGTTGATCGCGGCATTGCCCACGATCGGACCGCCCGTTTTGCCCATGGTCTTGGCGAGATCTGCAAGCGACAGGCGCTTGCTGTCGTCGGTGATGGCGCGGGCGTGACCGTCCTCCCAGATCACATTGTCGACCGGGATCTCCCAGATCTTCGCGGCCCGCTCGCGCAGCTGCCTGATCACATCGCGCGCCGCTTCGACCACCGCCATGCCGCTCGAGAAGGTCACGCGGCTGCCGCCGGTCAGGAAGTTGTAACCGAGCGCGCTGGTGTCAGCAATCAGAGGCCGCACTTTGTCGAGCTCGATGCCGAGCTCCTCAGCGGCCATCATCGAAAGCGAGGCGCGCGAGCCGCCGATGTCCGGCGTACCGGCAACCAGCGTAACGCCGCCGTCCTCGCTCAAATTGAGCGCAGCGCACGTCTCTCCGCCGATGTTGAACCAGAACCCTGATGCAACACCGCGCCCTTGCCCCGCTTTCAGCGGTGTGCGGTAATGCTCGCTCGCGCGCGCGGCTTCGAGGGTCTGCACCAGACCGATCGGCCCGAACTTGGGCCCGTACGCGGCCCTGGTGCCTTCCTTCGCTGCGTTCTTCAATCGGAACTCGATCGGGTCGAGCTTGAGCCGCCGCGCCAGCTCATCGATTACCGACTCGACTGCGTACTCCGCGATCGGCCCGCCCGGAGCGCGATACGCGGCGACCTTGGGTCGGTTCACCACCACATCGAAACCGATCACACGCACGTTGTCGAGGTCGTACGGGGCGAACGCGCACATGCAGCCTGGCTGCACCGGCGAGCCCTGAAAGGCGCCGGCCTGATATTTGAGCAGCGCATCCGCGGCGACGATGCGCCCGTCGCGCGTCGCGCCGACCTTGACCCATACTTTGGATCCTGAGGTCGGGCCGGTGGCCTTGAACACGTCAATGCGCGACATGACCATCTTGACCGGCTGACAGGCCTTGCGTGAGAGCGCAAGGGCCAGGGGCTCGAGATACACGACAGTCTTGCCGCCGAAGCCGCCGCCAATCTCGGAGGCGGTCACACGCAGCTTGGAAAGCTCCATGCCCAGCAGCTTTGCGCAGAAGTTGCGCACGATGAAATGCCCCTGCGTCGTGCACCACAGTTCCGCCTGACCGTCTTCGGAAACGCTGGCAAGGCACGCGTGCGGCTCGATATAGCCTTGATGCACCGGCTGCGTGGTGAACTCGCGCTCGATGACGACGTCGGCCTTCGCGAAGCCGGCAGCGATATCGCCCAGTGCGAACTCCACGCGCTTGGCGATATTGGATGGTCTGGCCGGCTTCGGATCGACTCCGATCGTATACATGTTGTCGTGGAGCAGAGGCGCATCGGGGGCCATCGCCTGCTCCACTTCCATCACGTGCGGCAGCACTTCGTACTCCACTTCGATCAGGTCCAGCGCCTGAGCGGCGATGGCATCGTTGACCGCGGCCACCGCGGCAATCGCGTGACCTTCGTAGAGCGCCTTCTCGCGTGCCATGATGTTGCGCGTCATGTCGCGGAAGTTGACCATCATCTCGCCGGCCGGAATGAATTCGGACGGCAGATCCGAAAAGTCGCGCGCAGTGACGATCGCCTTCACGCCTGCGAGCGCCTCGGCCTTCGAGGTGTCGATGGACTTGATGCGCGCGTGCGCATGCGGGCTGCGCAGCACCTTGCCGATGAGCATGTTGGCCACATGCAGATCGGCACCGAATTTGGCGCGGCCGGTGACCTTATCGACGCCATCCGGACGCAGCGGCCGCGTGCCGACAATTTTGAGCTCCCGCTCGGTGATGCCGATAGTTCTGGGGTCGTTCATCGCTCAATTCCTCCTTATAACGCCGCCTAGTATAACCGCGAGCACGCCGCTCAGCCTCTCATCTCCGCGGCCGCATCCAGTACCGCGCGCACGATTTTGTCATAGCCGGTGCAGCGGCACAGATTGCCAGCCAGCCAGTATCTGACTTCGGTTTCCGTCGGATCGGGCTTGCGCTCCAGCAGCGCCTTCGCCGCGATCAGAAATCCCGGGGTGCATACGCCGCACTGTAGCGCAGCGTGCTCCAGAAACTTGCGCTGCAGCGGATGCAGCTCGTCGCCCTTCGCCATGCCCTCGATCGTTTCCACTTTGCGTCCCTGCGCCTCGGCGCCGAGCACGAGACACGAGCATACCAGTCGTCCGTCGAGCATCACGCTGCAGGCACCGCAGTCCCCCGAGGCGCAGCCTTCTTTGCTGCCGGTGAGAAACAGCACATCGCGCAGGACGTCGAGCAGGGTCTGCTCGGGCGTGCAGAGAAACTCGGCAAGATCGCCGTTGATCGTAGTCGTTACATGTTGCTTAGCCATGGCGTCCTCGCGCGCGCTCGAGCGCGATATTAGCAGCGCGCCGGGCGAGCACACCCGACACTTTGATGCGGTAGGCGATCGTACCGCGCTTGTCGTCGATGGGCTTGCAGGCCGCGCTAACCGCCGCCGCGAGCGCGGCAAGCGCTTTATCGTCCACACGGCTACCGATCAACGCCTTGGCAGCATCCGCCACCAGCAATGGCGTCGGCGCGACCGCACCCAGCGCCACGCGAGCATGCGTGCACACGCCCGCATCGTCCAGCGTCAACGCGACTCCGGCCCCGACGACTGCGATGTCCATCTCGGTGCGCGGAATGAAGCGCAGATAAGCATCGCCCGATCTTGCCCGCGGCTTCGGAAGGCGGAACGCCAGGATGAATTCTCCGCGCGCAAGCGAGGTGCGCCCCGGACTTGTAATGATATTCTCGACGGTCACTTCCCGCGTACCACCGGGCCCCGCGATCTCGCAGACGGCGCCCGCGGCGATCAGGGCCGGCACACTGTCGGCCGCCGGCGAAGCGTTGCACAGGTTGCCGCCCAATGTGGCACGGCCCTGGATCTGCGTCGAACCGATGAGCTGCAGGGCCTCGACGACACCGGGCCACGCGGCTGCGAGCGCGGCGTCCTCACCGATTTCGGCGCAGCTCGTACCAGCGCCGATGCGAAAGCCGCTCGCGTCGGCCTGGATACCACGGAGCTGCGGGATGGCCTTGACGTCGACCACCAGCTCCGGGGCGACAAAGCCGGACCGCAGCTTGACCAGAAGGTCGGTGCCGCCCGCCAGCACGTGGGCAGCGCCCGGATGGGCAGCAAGAAGATCGACCGCCTCTTTCACCGAGCGCGGTGAATGGTAATTCATGGGGTCCTCCGATGGTTTCCCGTAATTATGGGACTTCTGCGGGCGATATGGAAATGCCCTTGCGGGCCAGCCTCAAAACCATGCAGCCGATC
This sequence comes from Gammaproteobacteria bacterium, assembly GCA_041499435.1. Lineage (GTDB taxonomy): Bacteria > Pseudomonadota > Gammaproteobacteria > Burkholderiales > SHXO01 > SHXO01. The sequence goes on along the minus strand of JBGQKF010000147.1, from coordinate 5,123 downwards.
GATAAGGCAGCCTTCACGGCATCCACGGCACCATGGTCGCCGGACCATCGGGTGCGAACGGCACTTCGATCAGCCACAATCCGCCGGCTTCGTGAGCCCGGCGTACCGCGGGGCCGAGATCCTTCGGGTCGACGCGCACGCTCTTCGCGCCGAACGCGTCTCCGAGCTTCACGAAATCGGGATTGGTGAGCTCCGCGCCGATGTGCCGGCCGCGAAACATCCGATCCTGATATTTGCTGATGGCGCCGAATGCATTGTCATTGAACACCAGAGCGATCAGGTCGAGGTTCTGCGCGCGTGCCGTTGCCAGCTCCTGCATCGTGAACAAAAACCCGCCGTCGCCTGAGATGGAAATGACCGGCTGCTTCGGGCACGCGAGCTTCGCACCGATCGCCGCCGGCAAGGAGTAGCCGAGCGTGCCGTAGGTGCCCGGATGAATCAGCGTGCGCGGCCGATACGTCTCCAGCAGCAGCGGCATCCAGTAACCCACCAGTGTGAGATCGTCCACAAAGATCGTGTCCTCGGGCAGCGCAGCGCGTAAATCCTGAACCACTTTCAACACGGGGCCGGCGCGCTCGACCATCTGCGCACGGTTGCCGCGCCGGAAGGCGGCCGCGTCGAACCACGCTGTGCGCGGTTTGTCACCGGCGAGTTGCGCGCCGAACGCTTCGAGCACCGAGGCCGCATCACCGACGATGCCAACTTCCACCGCGCGCCGCTGTCCGACCACGAGCGGATCGATATCGATTTGCACGATCCGTTGCGGAAAGCGCGCGCCCAGGTTCCAATCCGAGACGACATCGATGCGCGATCCGACCACCAGCACGAGATCGGCCTGCGTGAGCAGCTCGTCGTACAGATTGAACCGGCCCCAGCCGTCGCCAAGCGCCAGAGGATGGCGCTCGGAGATCGCACCTTTGCCGAAGACGCTGGTCACCACCGGTGCGCCCAGCAGTTCGGCAACGCGCAGGAGCGCAGGTGCAGCTTGCGGATTGGCTGCGCCGCCGCCAGCAAAGATGAACGGTCGTCTGGCGGACCGCAGCGCCTCAACCGCACGCGTGATGCTGCCGGGATCACCGCCTGGCCGGCTGTACTGCTCGGGCGGCAGCAGCGCTACGTCTGCCTCTCCGCTTTGCACGTCGAGCGGCATTTCGATGTACGCCGGCCGCGGGCGCTGGCAGCGCATCGCGCGCATCGCCTCACGAATCACTTTCGGAACGTCGCTCGGGGTAGCCGCTCGCGTCGCGTAGCCGCACACCGATCCGGCCACGCCAACTGAGTTGGCGAGCTCGTGAAAATAGCCACCCTCGCGTTCCAGTTGTGCGAGCGTGTTCTGGCCACCGAACACCAGCATCGGCGCCGATTCCGAATACGCCATGCCCATGCCGGTGAGCGCATTGGTGAGCCCGGGCCCCGGCACGACGAAGCACGCAGCGATCTTCCCGGACGCACGCGCGTAGCCCGCGGCCATCAACGATGCGCCCTGCTCGTGACGCACCGTCACCACGTGAAACGACGGATCGCCGACCACCGCATCGAACAGCGGACAGTCGTGGGTGCCGACGATGCCGAAGATGTGGTCGATGCCTTCCGTCTTGAGCGCTGCTGCGACCGCCTGGCCGCCTGTCATGCGTTGCATGGTAGTCCTCGCAGTCCGGTATTTCGTATCGATGGCAATCTTACCGCGACTCCAGGTATCGCGAGTACCCGCGCTGCAGCTTTCCGTCAGCACCGCGGCGAAGCTGCGCAATTACGACTAGACTTCCAGATACCGCAGCGGGCACTGCCGCCCGCCGGCCATATCCTTAATTCTGGAGGAAAGCCATGCTGCTCGACGTACGCACCTACACCTGCCGTCCCGGGACGATCAAAAAGCACCTCGCCCTCTACGAAAAGCTCGGCAAAGCAACGCAAGTCCGCCATCTCGGCGAGCCGTTCGCCTACCTCATTACCGAAACCGGCAACGTCAATCAGTACATCCACATCTGGGCGTACGAGGACGCTGCGGATCGCGCACGCCGGCGCGCGGCAATGCAGGCCGACCCGGAATGGCAGGCATTCGTGGAAGAAAGCGCGAAGCTCGGCGCGCTCGAGCATCAGGAGAATCGGCTGATGACGCCGGTATCATTCTTTCCGATCAAGCGCTGAGCGATAGACGGCGAGCGCGTTGCGCGGTTTGCAGTGCCCGCTGAAGGGAGGTGCGCAATGATCCAACGCGTCGCATTGGTTACCGGCTCCTCACGCGGTATCGGCCGCGCGATTGCTCTTCGGCTGGCCCGCGATGGCGCTGCGGTCGCGGTCAACTACCGTGAGCGCCGTGATCAGGCGGAACAAGTGGTGGAGGCAATTACTCGCGGCGGCGGCCGGGCCATTGCCGTCGCGGGAGATGTCGCGAGCCCTGCCGATTGCACGACGATGGTCGAGGCTACTCGCCGAACGCTCGGCCCGATCGACATCCTCGTGAACAATGCAGGTGTCTTCCGCAGGGGCGAGCTGAATGATGCCGACTCCGCGCAGATGGAGACTATGCGCAACGTCAATGTCGACGGCATCGTGCGCCTCACCGGCGCGGTGGTGAGCGACATGAAGGCGCGCCGCTGGGGGCGCGTCGTCAATATCGCGTCGATTGCCGGGATCGGCACTGCCACGCAAGGCACCACGTTCTACGCAGCAACCAAGGCGGCGGTCATCAGCCTCACGCGCCGCTTCGCGCTCGATCTCGGGCCGCACAGCATTACCGTGAATGCGATCGCGCCGGGCTTTATCGCCACCGACATGGCTGCGCAAAGCGGCGCCGACTTCGATGCGATCGCTGCGAAGGCGATGGTGCGGCGTGTCGGCACGCCAGAGGACATCGCCGCTGCTGCCGCTTTTCTCGCCTCTGAAGATGCGGGGTTCATCACCGCACAGGTCTTGACCGTAGACGGCGGGCGCACCGACTACATCGCTCACGCGTGACAAGTGCAAGAGACGATTCGCCGCCCGCGTCTCGCGTGCGGCGAATATTGATTGACGGGGAAACTTCGGCGCTTCTGCGAGCGCTGGGTTTGCGCGATGTGAGTACTTCGAGGACTGATGCGAGTCGGGGTCGGCTCAGGAGCCCGTCTCCGCCAGCAGGCAGCGCTCGCCGTCGCGGACCGGCCTGCGCACTACAGTCTGTGGAACCCAGTCTTTACCATCGCGTTTGTATTCGACGTCGACCACCGGCTCGCAGGCTCGCGGACGCAGCATTTTTCCCGTAAAGGCGATCCCCACGACGAGCGCGCCGGTGGCGAGCCCGACACCGAACATCTTGTACGCGTTTGCTTCATTCATTGCAGGTCCCCCGTTAAGCTGCCGGTCTCCAACGCATGCTAGACCAGCACAACGTCATTGGCGATAAATGCAAAGCACACGTCAATTGAAGGTAAACGGCAGGCCGGCGCAGCCGACCTCGCAGTGAAAAAGTGTTGCGGATCGGCGCCACTTCCGCCATCTCACGAAAGTTAGAGTCCTGGCGCGGCACGGAGTTCGGCGGCCAGGAAGCATGCAGGGCAGCGTCAGCGGGTATGACTTATGCATGAGGCGCTTTACACCATACCTCAAAGCAACTTCTCCCGTTGCGCAACGTGGAGCGCAAAGGCGAGCGCTAACTGGCTCTTTGCCGCGTGAGCAGCGCAAAAAGAGATCTGCTCACAAACCTTCGCCTGCCGCCGCCAGCGCACGCCGGATACGCTGCGGCTCATCGATCTCGCGCATCAAGAGCAGCACGAGCCGGGCGAGAAACAGCTCGCTCTTATCGTCCCCAGCGCTGGTCATCGCGCGGCAGGTTTGCGTGTACAGCTCGTCGAGGTCTTCTTCGGTCATGATGCTTCTCTGCTGGAAACGAGATACAGCGCACGGTGCAAGGCGGCCGCCAGTTCCTCGCCGTTGGCCTCGCGCCAGCGCGCCATGACATGGCCATCGGGACGAACGAGGTAGAGCGTGCCCGGCTGGGCACCATACATCGGAAACAGCCGTCCGGTGTGATCGCAAGCCGCGGCACCCTCGCCGGGATGCTGACCAATCGCTTTCCAGGCAAAGGGAACCGGCCCCTGCCCCAACCGTTCCAACACCCGCGCGAGCTCGTTCGGTACCGCACCCGCCTCGGTGAAGTAAAGCGCCGTGAAGAGCGGACCGAGCAGATCGGTCAGAAATCCGGTATCCCCCGCGCGCAGCGTGAGCGGACACTCGGGAAGAATCTCTCCCGGCCGTGGCCCGGCGGTAAATTCGGTTGAGCGCTCTGCAAACGCGTTCAGCCACGAGTCGAGAAACGCGATGGCATTGGTCTGCCGCGGATTGATCAATGTGCGGATCCACTCATGCTTCGCCGCGAGCGACAGCACCGCCCGTCGCATCACCTCGAATGCGTGCGACGGCGGCGCCATGAACTCGGTGCTGCGCGTGGAAAAGCGCAGATTTTCCTGGGCGGCGAACACACGTTCGTCGGAATACGTGTCGAGCAGCCGCTCGTTGGCCCAGCCGTTGATCACGAACGCGAGCTTCCAGCCGAGGTTGCCGCTGTCGTCGATGCCGGAGTTCATACCGCGCACACCGAAGATCGGCACCAGGTGAGCCGCGTCGCCCGCCAGGATCACTCGCCCATGGCGATAACTGTCGAGCGTGAGGGCATTGGCTTTGTACATGCTGATCCAGACCGGCCGCCAATCATCGCGCTCGCCGATCATCTTGAGATGACTCGCCACGCGCGGGATCACGTTTTCGGGCAGCACCGCCTCATTCGCGTCCTCGTCGTCACGCAACTGATAGTCCATGCGCCAGATGTTGTCGGGCTGCTTGTGCATGAGCAGCGTCGAGCCCGGATTGGAAGGCGGATCGAACCACGCGCGGCGCTCCGTCGGATAATCGCTCTTGAGCTCGATATCGACGATTACATACCGCCCTTCGTACTGCGTGCCGTGAAACTTGAGGCCAAGCGCCTGTCGCGCCACGCTGCGCGCGCCGTCGCAAGCGACCGCCCAGTCGCAATCGATCGCGTAGGCGCCCTGCGCGGTTTCGATCGCAAGCCGCACTCCATCATCGCGCGCCGTGACATCGCCGACTCGCGTCTGCCAGCGCACCTCGATCAGATCGGACCGCGCGTG
>JBGQKF010000146.1:0-9351 GCA_041499435.1 Gammaproteobacteria bacterium | reverse complement strand
TTGAGGTGGCATCGTTCATCGCCTGCGCTCGCCAGCTGCTAGCTACTTGATGCAGACCGCGCGAACCTGAAGCATGTCGGTCACGCCCTGCAACACCTTCTCCACGCCATCCTGCTTCAGGGTGCGCATGTTTTCATTCAGTGCCACAGCCAGCACATCGGCGACGCGGGCCTTCTCCTGTATCAGCTTCTTGATGGGATCCGTGCCGAGCAGCAGCTCGTGAAGACCCACTCGCCCTTTGTAGCCGGTGCCACTGCAGGATTCGCAACCCACCGGGGCGCAGACAGTGAACTGACCTTTGTCATCCGCGAACGACTTTGCCCATTCACGATAGATCGCTTCGTAGGCCGCTTTGGGATCGCGTTTCCAGGAATCGGTGTTCTTGAGCTCCTGACAGTACTCCTCCAGCAGTATCTTGATTTCGTCCTGGGTCGCTGTGTGTCCTTGCTTGCACTTCGAGCACAGACGCTTCGCCAGCCGCTGCGCGAGCACGCCCAGCAGCGCGTCGGCGAAATTGAACGGATCCATCCCCATATCGAGCAGACGAACAATCGATTCCGGCGCGCTGTTGGTATGCAGCGTAGCGAACACCAAGTGACCGGTCAGGGAAGCTTCGATGCCGATGGCGGTCGTCTCCTTGTCCCGCATTTCACCCACCATGATGATGTCCGGATCGGCACGCAGAAACGCTCGCATGGCGGTGGCGAAGTTCAATCCGGCCTTCGGGTTCATCTGTACCTGCCGCAGGCCCTTCTGCGTGATTTCAACCGGATCTTCGGCGGTCCAGATCTTAGTATCCGCGGTATTGAGATAGCCAAGCACGGAGTGCAGAGTGGTCGTCTTACCGGAGCCGGTCGGACCGCACACGAAGAACAATCCGTACGGCTTGCTGACCGTTTCCTTCAGGTTCTTGAGGTTGCGCGCGGCCAGCCCCAGCTTCTCCAATGGAATCGGCTCGCCGGCAGCCAGAATACGCATGACGATGTCTTCGACACCGCCTGCCGAAGGGATTGTGGCCACGCGCAGCTCGATATCCAGCGGGCCGAACTTGCGGAATTTGATCTTGCCGTCCTGCGGTTTGCGTTTCTCGGATATGTCGAGATCGCACATGATCTTCAACCGGGCCGCGATCGCGTTTCGATAGCTGGCCGGCACGGAAATGTACGGCACCAGTGAGCCATCCTTGCGGAAACGCACTTCGGTCTTCCCTTTGCCGGGATAAGGCTCGATATGGATGTCGGAAGCGCCCTGGTTATGCGCATCGATGATGATTTTGTTCACCAGCTTGACCAGCTCGTTGTCCGCAGCCATGGAGACATCATCGCCGCCTGCGCCGCCTTCTTCGTCGATCTCCTCCGTCATATCGGACAACAAATCGCCGATCGAGGCGCTGTCGCCGGCGTCCCCGCCGAAGAACTGATCGAGCGTCGCTACGAACTCGCGAACTGTCGTGACCCGGTAAACCACGCGATGCTTCGGGAAAATATTCGAGACCACACGCGAGGCGCGGATCCGCTCCGGATCGGTGGTGATCACTACCAGACCGTCTTTTGCATCATCCACGGGAACCCACGAGCTGCTCTCGAGAAAGTCTCGCTTCAGATTACGCAGCAGATCGAGTGGCTTCACGCGATCCATCTTGAACGGCTCGTAGGGGACGCCGAAGAATGCCGACAACGCTTCACCGATCGCCTGCGGTTTGACCTGGAACTCATCGAGCAGGATGGACTCGATATCCAGGCTCTTGCGCCGCGCAGAACGCAGAGCGAGCTCCATTTCCTCCGCCGAGAGCACGGCGTTGGCGACCAAGGCGTCGTACTTTCCCCGCACTATCGTTTGCGGCTTCTGGCGCTGCTTGAATGCGATCGCGAGCGTCTCGCACAGGTTGACGATGCCCTCTTCGGCAAGCGCCGGGAACGGCTGGCCATTCCTGGTGTTGATTGCCTGGACCACGCCCATCAATTCGTTGGTTGTAGCGTCCACTACCGGTGCCACCAGCATCTGCTTGGTGCGAAATCCAGTGCGCTTGTCGACTTCCTTCAGGAATCGCAGCTGCGGACTCAAGCCCCTCAGCTCGTTCTCGTCATAGACGTCGCGAATATTGATCAGCATGCGGTTTGCGGCGACGAAGCCCGCGATGCTTTGCTCGTTGATCGGTAGTTTGAGGTCCTTGAACGACGTGAGCCCGGTCTTGACTTTGGACACAATGGAGGAGCGGTCGTCGGACAACGCGTAGATGGTCAGGCGTTCGGCGCCGAGCAGATGGCAAACATCCTGCCCCACCTCGAGCATGATCTCGTCTACGTTGGTGGTGGCGTGAATGCGATTGGTCACCAGCTGAAGCTGCTTCTGCAGCTCGAGCTTGCTGCTGATGTCCGCCAAGTTCTGCGCTTGCGGCTTCGTGTCGTACACCGTGCTCATAGCAGCAATCCTTTGTCACCACCAGCGGCTGCAGTGCAGCTGATACCCAAATCAAGACAGCGCTCCACCATTGCAGCGCCGACAACCATCGTTTCGGACCGCGCGTTAAAAATCGAAGACATGTCCATTGGTCAGCATCTCGGGTGCATAAGCACCGGCAATCTGCTGCACTTGTTCCATGGTGAGTGCACCCTCGCCCGGTTTGAGGTGCGTGATGAAGATTTGCGCGGAGCGCGTGAGCTTCGCCAGCTCGTCGGCCAGCATGCTCGGACATAAGTGCTTGGAATCGATCGCCAGCTGCCGCTCGGCGTTCGAGAACGCGGTTTCTATGATCAGGTAGCGCAGGTTGTCCATCTGGTTCACCTGCTCCCAGAGCGCGTCATTCGACGTAGTATCCCAGGTGAAGACCAGGCTCGCCTGCCCGCTGTCAAGGCGAAATCCGATCGCAGGTACTACGTGGTTCGCGGGCAACGGAGTGATGCTCCGGCTTCCCAGCAGAACCGGCTCGCCCACACGGATTTCCCGATACTGCAGATAGGGGGCCTCGGCGCTCGGGATTTGTGAGAAGTCGGGCCAGATCTTCCAGTTGAATACATGGTCTCGCAGCGCACGCAAAGTCTGCGCGGTCGCGTGCACGGTGACAGGTTCGCTGCGCATCCCGCCTACGGCGTCCACGAGAAAAGGAATGCAGGCGATGTGATCCAGATGCGAGTGCGTCACAAAGACGTGATCTACTCGTTTCAGCTCGGACAGCGACAGGTCGGCCACGCCCGTGCCGGCATCGATCAGGACATCGTGATCGAGAAGCATGGAGGTGGTGCGCAGATCACCGCCGATACCCCCGCTGCATCCGAGTATTCTGAGCCGCATGGTTTACTTGGTGTCGAAGGCGGTGGCGCCGTCCCAGCCGGGAACTGGCGGATTGATGCGAGCCTGCTCAGTGCGCTCGAGAAACTTCACGTAGATCACCTGCGTAAGCGGTGTTAAAAATTCGTTCATCAGCTTCGAGAGCTCCTTGAGGTCGAGCCCCTCGGAGATCACGGTGAATCCCCGCACATCGGTGAACAGCACGCACATATCGAGGCATTCTCCATCCATGGAGAATGCCTCGGGATGCTGGCTCATCTCCTCAACCGGCCCCGGAGGGACGTACTGCCCAAGGCGGCCGGTGATCTGTCGCTTGGCCCGCATCTCAACGAAGTAGACCACATGACATGTTGAGGGCGAACAGCAGCGCGATCATGAGCACGTCGGCGGCTATCGGCATGGCGAGATTTGCCAATGCCAAAGCGCCACGTTAAGGCCGACCAAGGCTCCCAGTACCAGGGCTGTAAGCACCGTAAGCCCGCAATGGGTAAGCAAAGGCAAGACCAGGGCCATGGTGGCACCCAGGAGCAACACAAGCGTGAACTCCGCACTGATGAGGTGGGGCGGACTCTGCCTCATCGCGCGATCGAGCAGGTGCTTCTTAAACAGCTCGCCCCTTTGGCTGTTTCTGGCCTGCGCCGTCTTCGCCGGCCCCACTCGCGCGTGCCGCGACTGGCGCAACGGTCAGCCTGGACGAACTCAGGCAGGCTTCAGGTAGAACTCCATCTTGACGCCGGCCAGCTCGATCACGTCGTGGTCGTTCAATGGATGGGCTTGCGCATCGAGTTGCTTGCCGTTGACCACCGGGAACGTCACCCCTTCCACGTGCGTGATGAAATAGCCTTGCGGCCGCTTGGCAATGACCGCGACCTGCACACCTGGCTTGCCCAGCGTGGTGAGCGGCTTGGACAGTGGCAACTCCTTGCCCGCACTGGGCCCGGACAGGATCTGGATGGTCCCGAGCGGCTGTGATGATCCCACTGGATACGCGGCAGTCGCCGGCGCGGGGATCGGAGCCGGAGCAGCCCCACTGGCGACCGCAGCATGGACCGGACCCGGGGATGTCGCTGTTCCAACCGCGGGCGGCGCCGGCTGTGGGACGCTCGCCACGCCCGGCGCTGCCGGTGCTGCTGACGCAGCCGGGCCAGCAGCAGCCTGCCGGGCGGCTTCGCGCAAACCAGGTCCGTGCGTTTGCATCATTTCGGGATTTACCACCGTGTCACCGAATGCTTTGCCCACCGAAGTCGTGGTCTCGCCGGTCTTGCTCGCTTCTGGCTTGGGCTCTGGCTTCTGTGCGGCGGGTGGTGCCCGCAGGACCATGGTCTTCTCGAAGTCCGCCGGGCTCGCCTGAGCGGCGGTCGCCTCGGTGACGTATTTGAGCTTGTACTTACCAAGCTCGACGACGTCGTTGTTCTGCAGGAAGTGTTTCTTGATCGGCTGCCCGTTCACCAACGTGCCGTTGGTGCTCCCGAGATCTTCGAGGAACGAGTCATTGAGGATCGTCATGATCATGGCATGCTCACCGCTGATCGCGAGATTGTCGATGACGATGTCGTTGTGCGGCTTGCGCCCGATGGTGGTGCGCTCCTTCGTGAGCGGATATTCCCGGATCACCATGCCATCGAGGCTCAGGATCAGCTTCGCCATAAATCAATCCTCGTTTCTCATCTAAACCAGGCTTTCAACCGGCCGATCCAACCGCGCTCGGCAGGGAAAGGTTTCTTCACTCGGATCAGGATCACGGATATGTTGTCGCGACCCCCGTTGTCGTTTGCCATCTGCACCAGCTGGGTAGCGGCAAGCGAAAGATTGGAGCAGAGCGAGGTCAAGGTGAGATGGATATCCTCGTCCTCGACCATGTCGTTCAGGCCGTCGGAGCAGAGCAGAAACATGTCGCCTTCCTTGACATCGAAGGTATTGACGTCTGCCTCGACTTCGGGCTCGATGCCCACCGCGCGCGTCACCAGATTTTTGTTCTGCGAACGCCGCGCCATCTCCTTGGTTATCATGCCGCTGTCGATCTGCTCCTGCAGCAGCGAATGATCCCGCGTCAATTGCGCCAGGCCGCCGTCGCGCAACCGATACAGGCGCGAGTCGCCGATGTGCGCAATGCAAATGCGGTCGTCGCACAGCAGTGCCACGACCAGGGTAGTGCCCATCCCCGCGTACTGCGGTTGGCTGTTAGCCGCCTGGTAGATCGAGGCATTTGCCTTGGCGATCACGGTGCGCAAGATGCGCGCGGCCATCATCTCGCCGTTCTCGCTGTCCGTCTCATAAGGCGGTATGCGCAAGACCGTCTCACGCGTCTCTTTGCTGATCAGCGCAACCGCGATCCCGCTGGCGACTTCGCCCGCATTATAGCCCCCCATCCCGTCGGCCAGCACTGCGAGACCGACGCCCGCGTCGGTGCCGATGCTGTCCTCATTGTGCGCACGTACCATGCCGGTGTGGGTTGCCGACGCCATTTCGATAGATTTGCTGAGATCCATGTCGGCTCTTGGTGTTACAAGCTCACGTCCACCACGCTCAGCTCAGTGGCGCACTCACGTATCGCACACGCCCTCTCCCCGCCGGTGCGATACCGCTGTTCTTTGTTCTTTCCCAGTGCCTTGTGAATGAACTTATCGAAAGCCATGTCCAGCTGGCCTTGGCCTTGGGAAGCAAGTCCCAGCATACGATTGCTCCCGGTGGACGCGAAGTCCAAGCGCAGTTTGCCGTCAGTTTGCGACGAAAGAATGCCCCCAGGCGCAACGATCACGCCGAGGAACCAGTTGGACCTCCAAAAATCCTTCCTAACCATCCTCGCGCACCAGCGCCACGGTCGGAAAGTGCCGTAGCGCGCCCGGTTTTGAAGGCGGGATTCCCTTGTTTTCTAGTAGTTTATCCCGCATCGGTAAATGATTCTACGACATCTATATCTAAACTATATGATTTTTTTCCAAAAGCAAACCCCAGGCCGGTCAAAGCCCGGGCATGCCGTGCGAACGGCACACGACACGGTTGTGAGGGGAAAAAATCGGCCTCCACGCCTTTCCGCACCCGGACGGGCGGCGACCGTGGTCTGGCACGAACAAGCCGCGCGAAGCGGCGATCCTCCCCCAGCGCCAGGCGTGCCGGAGCGCAAGCAGCACACGCCCCATCTTCCAGCGGATTGACCGGGATGCAAGGCTTGTGCCAAGAGTTTTTCAGCAGAACCAGGCTATGCGCCCTGGACAATCAACACGCTGCTCACTGAGGTGCGCTGGCGGATCTTGATCGCCTCTGCGTACTCTGCAGACCGATAGAACGCGCGCGCTTTGTCGAGGCTTTCGAACTCGACGACAACGACCCTTTTCGGTCGCCAGTCGCCTTCCAGGTGCTCCATTTCTCCCCCGCGGACTAGGAATTTGCCGCCGTACTTGGCCAAGGGCGGACCCACGAGCTTGCGGTACTCCTCGTAGCCGGCTGGATCTTTGATCTCGATGGTCGATATCAGGTATGCGGACATTGGTCTGGCGCTCCTCTCGTCGGCATGCTCGGGAGCGCTATTGTGGCCGCAAATCAAGCTCGAGTCAGGCGAACAACACCAGCGCCCAGATCACGGCGACGTTGAGCAGGCTCGTGAAGACCGCCGCGCTGCCGATGTCCTTGGCCCGCTTGGCGAGCTGATGATCCTCGAGCGATATGCGATCAACCGCTGCTTCGAGCGCCGAGTTGAGCAGCTCGACGATCAAAACCAGGAGGACACTTGCAACCATCATCGCCTTGCCCAGACCTCCTGTGGGCAACAGCAATGCAAGCGGCAGCAGAACCAGCGCCAGAAGACATTCCTGACGGAACGCATGCTCATGGCGATAAGCCGCCTTGAACCCGGCGATCGAGTAGAACAATGCGTTCCACATGCGACCCAGGCCGGATTTGCTCTTGTGCGGACTGACCTTGCTGTCGCTCAACTCTTCCACGTGAGGCGCAGTTCGCGCGCGGCCTTGACGTCGTCCAGGCGCTTGACGGGTGTGGTATGCGGCGCACTCTTGACCAGCTCTGGCGATTCGATCGCTTCTAGACGGACCTCCTTCATCGCCGCAACGAATGCATCGAGCGTTTGCTTGGATTCAGTCTCGGTAGGCTCGATCAGGAGGCACTCCGGAACCAGCAGCGGGAAGTAGGTCGTCGGCGCGTGAAAGCCCTTGTCGAGCAGGCGCTTTGCGAAATCCATGGCGCTCACACCGGTCTTGTCCTTCAGCGCCTTCAGGGTGACGATGAATTCGTGACTGGCACGCCGGCGTGGATACGCAAGCTCGAAGCCGGCACGCTGAAGCTCCAGCATCAGATAGTTGGCGTTGAGTGTGGAATATTCGGCAACCCGCGCCATGCCCTCACGTCCAAGCAAGCGCGCGTAAACGTAAGCACGCACCAGCACGCCGGCGTTACCCATGTGTGCCGAAAGGCGTCCTATGCTTTGCGGGCGGTCGCGCTCGGTGAGCCAGCGATAACCCCCCGCCTCGCGCACCACGATGGGAATGGGCAGGAACGGCTCGAGATGACGCGCCACACCGACCGGGCCCGCGCCAGGGCCGCCACCGCCATGCGGCGTGGAAAATGTCTTGTGCAAATTCATGTGCACGACGTCAAAGCCCATCGCGCCGGGCTTGACCTTACCCAGGATCGCATTGAGATTCGCGCCGTCGTAATACAGCAGGCCGCCTGCCCCGTGCACGATATCGCGAATCTCGAGAATATTCTTCTCAAAAACCCCCAGCGTGGAGGGATTGGTGAGCATCAAGCCCGCGGTACGCGGGCCAACCGCCTCACGCAGTACTCGCAGATCGACATTGCCATCGCGTCCAGTCGCGATCTCGCGCACTTCGTACCCGCACATTGTTGCCGTAGCCGGGTTGGTACCGTGAGCCGCGTCGGGCACGATGATCTCAGTGCGCGCCGTATCACCGCGCGCGTGATGATATGCTCTTATCATCGCCACGCCGGCAAACTCGCCCTGCGCTCCGGCCATCGGTGTCAGACTGACGGCCGCCATGCCGGTCACATCCTGCAGGATCTGCTGCAGCTCGAACAGGCACGCCAGGAACCCTTGTCCGGTTTCCACAGGAGCCAGTGGATGACGGCTCAGCATGCCTGGCAGGGAGGCAGCCGTGTTGCATGCACGCGGGTTGTATTTCATCGTGCATGAGCCGAGCGGATAGAAATGCGTGTCGATCGAGAAATTCTGCTGCGACAAACGGGTGTAGTGACGCACCGCGTCCAGCTCTGAGACCTCCGGCAATGCAGGCGGCTGCCCACGCAGCTGCTCGGCTGGGACTTCGCATGCGAGTCCGGCCGCTGGCACTTGCGATCGGTTCACCCGACCTGGCTTCGACAGCTCAAAAATGAGCATCGCAGCAGCCTATGGGAGCGAGGTTACCGGCGTATTGCAGCCTACTTGAGAGCTGCCAGCGCGGCATCGTAGTTCGGCTCATTCGCGATCTCGGATACCAGCTCGGAATGGAGCACCTTGTTGTTCTCGTCCAGTACCACTACCGCGCGAGCGGTCAACCCTTTCAACGGTCCATCAGCAACATCTACGCCGTACTTGATGTGGAAATCGCGGTTGCGGAATGTCGACAGCGTCACCACGTTGTTCAGGCCCTCCGCGCTGCAGAAACGCGACATAGCGAACGGGAGATCGGCCGAGATCACCAGCACCACGGAATTGTTCATCGAGCTGGCTTTTTCGTTGAACACGCGTGTGGACTTTGCGCAGGTGGGCGTATCCAGGCTGGGCACGATGTTGAGCACTTTGCGCTTCCCGCTATAGTCGGAAAGACCAAGATCTTTGAGCTCCTTGTTGGTCAGCTTAAAGTCCGGCGCGGAAACGCCTTTGCCCGGCAAGGTGCCTGCAACCGTGACCGGGTTGCCTTTGAGGGTGACTGTGGCCATCTGTGATCTCCTTACTTCGGTGGGTGAGTTTTATCGTTTCATGCCGCGGCGGTACGCTCGATAGGCGCCAGCGCGCCTCGCAGCTTTTGCGCGTAGCGGTCCAGATCGGATTCGTCCTTGGTTTCCGTCGCACAAACCAGCAGAGCATTT
>JBGQKF010000145.1:0-9386 GCA_041499435.1 Gammaproteobacteria bacterium | reverse complement strand
GGGGAAGACGGCCCTGCTGGAGCGGCTCATCGCCTCCTTCAGCGTACGCGGGATCTCGCTCTCGGTGATCACCAACGATCTGGTGACCAAGGAGGACGCCGAGCGCGTGCAACGCAGCGGTCTCATCGACCCGGAGCGCGTGCGTGCAGTCGAAACCGGCGCGTGCCCGCACACCGCAATCCGCGAAGATCCCACGTTGAACATGCTCGCCGCAGAACAGCTCGAGGCCTGCTTTCCGGACACCGAGCTGATTCTGATCGAGAGCGGCGGCGACAATCTCGCGTCGACGTTCTCGCTGGAGCTCGTCGACTATTGGCTGTTCGTGATCGACGTCGCCGGCGGAGACGACATTCCGCGCAAGAAAGGGCTGGGCGTCATCCAATGCGATGCGCTGATCGTGAACAAGGTGGATCTCGCGCCCTACGTCAAAGTCGATCTGCCGCGGATGGTCGATGAAGCGAAGAGCGTGCGTGCCGGCCGACCGGTGCTGCTCACCAACTGCCACACCGGCGAAGGCGTGGGCGCAGTGGCCGATCTCATCGCCGATCACGTGCTGTTCCGCTAAGACGGCCGTGGCGGCGGCTGCTGTGGACGTTCAGATTCCCGCGCACGTGGCGCTGCGATTTGCACGTGCCAGGGATGGAGCCACCTGGCTCGCACACCAGCGTGCCGCCTATCCGTTTCATGTCGGTCGCCGGCTCTCGATCTGCGGCGATCCAGCCGGCATGGCAACCGTGTATCTGCAGTGCTGTTCCGGAGGGCTGTTCGAGAACGACGATGTGCGACTCGACATTGAAGCGCACGCCGACACCTTGGCACATGTGTGTACTTCGGCTGCGACTATCGTGCACAGCATGCGCGGTACTCAGGCGCGGCAGAGTGTGAATCTGATCGCCGAGCGCGGCAGCCATCTCGAATATCTTCCGAGCAGCGTGATTCTGTTTCCAGCCGCGCGCTTGGTGAGCGTCGTGGATGTGAGGCTGCACGAAGGAGCGAGCGTCCTGACTGGCGAAATCGTGCTCGCGCATGATCCGCAAGGTTCCAATCGCTGCTTCGATAGCCTGCACAGCACGCTGAGCGTGAGAGCCGAGACTGGGGCGTTGGTGGTGCGCGACCGCTGGAGGATGCATGGAGAGACCTTCGCGCAGTGCCTGCCTGGCATCACCGGTCCGCATCGCGCTCAAGGCACTTTGTTCATTCTGCGATCAAGCGGCAATTTGCCGGAGCTGCTGGATCGGATACGCGCTGTGTTACCCCAGCATCCGCGGTTGTACATCGGCGCATCGCGTCTGCCCGGCGGCTGTGGGGTAGTCGTGCGCGCGCTCTGCGGCGATGAGCCTCTGCTGCTGACCGCCTTCCGTGCCGTGCGCGATACGGTCCGCGCACTGTTGCCGGAGGCCACTCCCGCAGGCACGGTGACTGCGGCCAACGCACTTGTCCAGGCTGCGGGATAATCGCATCTGGCACCACCTAACGCACCGACGCAGAAAGCCGATAATCATGGATCGCCACCCGCCCGAGCACGAGCTGGATCAGTATCTCATCGAATCGCAACCGTATTACCGGCCTACGGGCAATGAAGTCGAGTTGTATGAGGCTGCGTACGCGGTGCGCATGCCGATGATGTTGAAAGGCCCTACCGGTTGCGGCAAGACGCGCTTCGTCGAGTACCTGGCCTGGCGTCTGGGCAAGCCGCTGATCACCATTGCGTGCCACGAGGACATGACCGCGTCGGATCTGGTAGGGCGCCACCTGCTCGACGCGCAGGGCACCCGCTGGCAGGACGGGCCGCTTACCGTCGCGGTGCGCTTCGGCGCGATCTGCTATCTCGATGAGATCGTCGAGGCGCGGCAGGACACCACCGTAGTGATACATCCGCTGACCGACGCGCGCCGCGTGTTGCCGCTGGAGAAAAAAGGCGAGCTGGTGCACGCGCATCCCGATTTCCAGCTGGTGATCTCGTACAACCCCGGCTACCAGAATATCATGAAGGATCTCAAGCAGTCGACCAAGCAGCGCTTTGGGGCGCTTGATTTCGGCTGGCCCAAGCGCGAAGTCGAGATCGAGATCGTCGCGCACGAGTCCGGCGTGTCGCCGGATATCGCCGGCCGGCTGGTATCGATCGGCGAGCGCTCGCGCAATCTGAAGGGACACGGCCTCGACGAGGGGTTGTCGACGCGCATGCTGATCTATGCGGGATCGCTCATCGCACAAGGCGTGGAGCCCATCGCCGCAGGAAGCGTCGCGCTGGTGCGTCCGGTGACGGACGATCCGGACATACGGGATGCGTTGGATGCGGCGGTTAAGACTTTTTTCTGAAGCGAGCAAAAGACTAAACCGAACCTCAACGCGAAAGCGCAAAGAACGCAAAGGTCGCAAAGGTCGCAAAAAAATGCGTTACCTGTGATGTGGTCGGCGAGACGTGCAACGGTGTGCGGAATCCCGGTGTATGCGCAGGTGAACCTGTCACTGGCTTGCTTGGACTCACGTGTCCGCTGAACTAGACCGCCTGCTTGTCCACGTTTCTCCGCACACACGTGAGCCAGCCCGCGCGCTTGCTGAAGACGGCCTGCAGCAGCTGCCGCTCGACCTGCATGCGGCCTGGGTCGAGGGCGCGGTGCAGCTCACCGCGCGCAGCCTCACGGCCAGTGTCCTGCTCGCTTATCTGCGTCTGACTCCGCCGGTCATCCGTCAAGGCGGCGCCGCGTTGCAGGCGCACGTCATTGCAACCGCGCTGTCGATCGCGACGCGCGCGGACGCGGCAACGGCCGAGACGTTCTTCAACGCGCTCGCCCTGGCCACGCGCCGGCTGATCACCGTCGAATCCCTGCTTGGCTTCCTGGATGTGGTCGACGAAGTTGCGGCGCTTGCGCCCCGCGGACTCAACGCAATGCTGGAGCGCGTGGCGCCGCTGCTCGACCGGCTCACGGTGGACGGCCTGCGCCGCTGGGCGCTGCTCGGCGTGCAGTCGCATGTCACCGATCTGGGTGCGCAGGATCAATGGTTTCGTCTCGAGAGCCACGATGCGCGCGCCGTGCTGCGCGCATCGGGCGAAGGCGCTCTGTTCACGGAGGTCGAGCGCAGACTCGGCTTCTATCTGCGCGCGTTGTGGGCACGGACGATCATAATGCGCTCGACCGCCGGCAAAGCGCCGCACGAGGCATCGAGCGAGCGCGGCCGACGTGTGATCATCACGGACGGCGAGATCCACATGCCTGCGGCATTGGATGTCTTTCCCGGTCACGACGGTGTAGCGGCTTACCGCGCCGCGGCCGCCCATGCCGCCGCCCATCTCGCTTACTCCACGGCGCGCTTTCCCGTCGGCGAGTTGAGGCCGGTGCAGATCGCGCTGGTCTCGCTCATCGAAGATGCCCGCGTCGAGCAGCTTGCAATGCGCGAGCTGCCGGGGTTACTACGTCTGTGGTTGCCCTATCACGTCGCCATGCCGAGCGTTGCGAAGAGCGCGGTGTCGCTGATGGCGCGATTGGCGCGCGCGCTGCTCGATCCTGCGTATGAAGACGACAACGCCTGGGTGCAAAAGGGCCGCGCGCTGTTCGAGGCGCGCCAGGCTGCGCTCGGAGATTCCGCGATGAGCCGCGAGATCGGCATGCTGCTGGGGAACGATCTCGGCCAGATGCGCGTGCAGTTCAACTTCCAGACGTATGTGGTCGAGCCGCTGTACCGCGACGATAACAGCTTCCTCTGGGAAACGAGCGCCGGACGCTCGCCCAGCGAGGACCCGGACAGCGCAGCGCAGGCTGTCCATCTGACGCCGAGCGCGGATGGGGAGCCGGTTGACCTCGAGGTTGAATCCGACTCGGGCAGCGATGGCGAACAGCCGCACGAGGAGGACAGCAGTGATGCAGCAGATGAGCAGTCCGGCGGAGAGGTCGATGTCAGCCTTGCATATCGCTACGACGAGTGGGACTACGCGATCGCGCTGGAGCGCCCGGCGTGGTGCACGCTGCTCGAGCGCCGCGCACGCACGGGCGACCCGCGCTTGATCGACGAGGTGCTGCTACGCAATCAGGAAACGGTGAACCGGCTTACCAACCTGATCAAAGCCGCGCAGATTCAGCGCCCGCTGCGCCAGCGCAGGCAGCTCGAGGGCGATAAGCTGGATCTGGATGCAAGCGTCGCTGCGATGGTCGACGTGCGTTCCGGACGCACACCCGATCCACGCGTGCACGAGCGGCGCGGCCGCAGCAGCCGGGATCTCGCGGTGCTCGTGCTGCTGGATTTGTCTCAATCCACGAACGACTATGTGCCCAGTGCCGGGACCACGGTGCTGAATCTGGCGCGTGAAGCCACTGCGCTCCTGTCAGATGCAATGGAGAAGATCGGCGACAGCTTCGCGATTCACGGCTTCGACTCCAACGGCCGCCATGAGATAGAGTATTACCGCTTCAAGGATTTCGACGAGCCGTATGGCGAGCAGGCGCGCGCACGCCTGGCTGGCATGACCGGTCAGCTCTCCACGCGCATGGGCACGGCGCTGCGTCACGCCGGGTTCTTTCTGCGCCATCGGCGTGCCGCCCGCAAACTGGTCCTGCTGATCACCGACGGCGAGCCGCATGACATCGACGTGCATGACCGCAAATACCTGGTGTTCGATGCCAAGCATGCGGTCGAAGAGCAGACGCACTATGGCATCGCCACGTACTGCATCAGCCTCGACTCCCGCGCCGACGAGTATGTCCGGCGCATCTTCGGCGTACGCAATTATCTCGTCCTCGATCATCTGCGGCGCCTTCCGGAAAAGCTGCCGGCGCTCTATGTGAGATTGACTCACTAGAAAACCACTGTGTTGCGCTGTCGCTCGCAAGCGTCAATCGCGACGAATTCTCATGCGCTTAGGACGAGCTTGCTAGAATACCGGCGCAGCGGCTGGCTAAGGCCGGTCGCAGGACTCCACTCACATTTGCGGCCATGGTATTTCTCTGTGTCCTTGCGGCGCTGGTTCTCGACCAGCTGCGCCCGATCCTGCATCCCACGGTGTTCGAGCTGTGGTTCACGCACTATGCCAACCGGTTGTCGCGGGATCTGAACGCGGGTCAGCCGGTTCACGGGACGATTGCCTGGTTTCTCGCGGTGGCGCCGTGGGTCGTGGTCGTGGTGGTGCTGCACTACGGCCTGGCCGCGCTCAACCCCGTGCTGGGATGGATCTGGGATATCACAGTGCTGTACGCGAACCTCAATTTCAAGCGCGCGCTGCAGGATTACTCCGCGCTTGCCGAACTACTGAAGAAAGGCGCCCTGGACGAGGCGAGGGCGCTGCTCGCGCGCTGGCGCGGTGAGCCGACATCGAACTGGACGGAAAGCGAGATCGCGCGCGCATCGATCGAGACGCTGTTCATGCGTGCACACCGCGATCTGCTCGCCTTGATCGCATGGTTCGCTGTGCTCGGGCCAGGCGGCGCCGTGCTGTACAAATTGTCGGCGCTGCTCGCCGAACGCTGGGGGAGGCGCCGCGGCGAAGAGTTTCGCGCCTTCGGCCGCTTCTCGGCGCGTGCATTTCACGTCATCGACTGGATTCCACTGCGTCTCACGGCCATGGGGTTCGCCATCGCCGGTGACTTCGAGGATGCCGTGCAATGCTGGCGCGCACAGTTCCGCTCCTGGACCGATCCCGATGCCGGCGTCATTCTGGCGAGCGGTGCCGGCGCGCTCGGCGTGCGACTGGGCGGTCCGCTGCCGCGCGATGGCGGCGTGATCTACCGGCCGGAGCTCGGCACGGGCGACGATCCCGACGCCAACTATCTGCAGAGCGCAATCGGGCTGGTGTGGCGCACGCTCGTCACCGGGATGATCGTGCTGCTGCTGATTACCATCGCCTATCTGATCCGCGTATAGCAGTCCGTTCACTCGTGAGCTCTCGCGCCAGACGGCGGTAGAGCTCCAGGCGCCGCGTGCTGATCTCTCCGCGGTCTGCAGCGGCAGCCACCCCACAACCGGGCTCGCCGCAATGCCGGCAATCGGCGAAGCGGCAAGTCCCGAGGTACGGACCAAATTCAACATACGCTCGAGCGAGCTCGGGCAAGGTCAGATGCGACAAGCCGAACTCCTGCATGCCCGGAGAATCGATCAGTGCGCTCTCCGCATCAAGGCGGTACAGGCGCGAATGCGTCGTGGTGTGACGTCCTGAATCCAGCGCGAACGACACGTCGCCGATGCGCGCCGCGGCCTGCGGAACAATGCCGTTCACGATGGTGGATTTGCCCATCCCGGACTGCCCGACGAGAACCGACAGCTGACCCTGCAGATACGGCAGCAATGGACGCGCGTCGAGCTTCGCGGTGAGCGGCAGCAGGGTATAGCCGAGCTCCCGGTACAATGGCAGCGCATCCAGTGCGCTCGTCTGCTGTTGAGCGAGATCGAGCTTGTTCATCACGATCAGCACGCCGATGCCCTGATGTGCGGCGGCGACCAGGCAGCGATTGAGCAGTTCCTCGTAGAAGGACGGCACCGTCGCCAACACGATCACCATCTGCGTGACATTGGCTGCGATTATCTTCTGACGGTGGCGATCGCTGCGAAAGAGCACGGTCCGGCGCGGATCGACGGCGTCGATCACACCTTGACCGGCGGCAGTGCGCACCACCTCCACCCGATCTCCGCATGCAGCCAGGCTGCGCTTGCCACGAGGAAAGCACGTGAGCACTTCGCCTGGGATCTCGACCAGGTAGTGACGGCCATGGACCGAGACGATTTCACCGTGCAAGAGCGGCTGCGCGCTGAGGCTCAAGTATCCGACCGAAGAAGACGAGGTGAGCCGCATTCTACGCGATCGCCTCGGTGCCAATATGCGGGCTAAGGCCGTCAGCGATGCAACTGGCGGCAGGCGCACTGCCGCTTGTCGAGCATCACCGGGTGTTCTTCTTCAACGCTCCCACCAGGCTGCTCATCGCGCGATCGATCAACGGCACATCCGCGAGGACCAATGCGCGTGCCGCCCGCAGCTCTTGTGCGAGCTGCAACAGCGAATACTCGCCGACATTCTCACCCCGCCGATTGACGAACAGGTAAGTGCCTTTCAGCGGGCTGATGTATGACAAGCGGGCCTGCATGTGCTGCTCGCCGTCTCGAAACTCGAGCCAGTCGCCGGCTTTGAGACTCTTGACCGCCTGACCATATTGATCGGTGGTTCCGGCGTCCGCATCATTGCTTGCGGCATTGCCGAAGCCGGGCAGATCCGAGAGGCTGATCTCCTCGACTTCGATCTCGCCATCGCCGAACGGATTGCTGATGGTGACGTTGGAGAATTCCAGCGCTGCGGCTGGCTGCGCGTCTTCGTCGGCCTCAGCCGCTGCGTCAACAGCCTTGGCAGGCACCGTCGATGCCGCTGGCATTGAAGGGAGCGACGGCGCGGCGAGCACATGCTCGGCGACGGGCCGTGTCGCCTCACTCGGTTGGCCTGTGAGCGCCTCCAACCCGAAATCGAATGCGGGAATGCTCGGGATCGCCAGCTCGGGCGGCGCCGATACCCCGATGGTGGACGTCAGCGCTGTCGCCGTGGGCTCTGTCGCGGGCGCCGGCACGACTTCCTCGCTGAGCGTTGGCACTGGTCTTGGCTGTACCGCCGGCTTCGCGACTGCGCCTGACATGGCCTTCGTGTGCATGCGCATCAGCCGTGTGAAGAACTGCTTGCGCTTTTCTTCGGGAGCGTTGATCGACTGCAGCCCGACCTGCAGGCGCTTGAGCAGCCCGGGCAGCAGATGCGCGAGCCTGCGGCGCTCTTCCACCGACGGCTTGAACGTCACACTCCAGATCAGATGATCGATGGTTTCCAGCGCGCTCTTCCAGGCATCGCTGTCCTGACCGTGGCGAGCGTAGGTGAGCAGCAGCAGCTTCACCCATTCGTCGGCGAGGAACTTCTGGATGAGCTGCGGCATCTGGGTGGCCTGCGCCCGGTTCTTGATCTCCAGCTGCGCCATCGCCTTGCCTACCTCGAGGCGCTCTTTGTACGCGATCTTGCGCGCCATCTCCTTGGCCGCAATCTCGGCGCGCTTGTTCTCTTCGCGGATGACGGCGAGCAGCTCGGCGTGCAGCGTCTCGAAGATATCGACGTTGTCGACGAAGTCCTCCAGCAGGCGCGCGATGATGCTTTCGATCTGCTTGTAGAGCGGCGAGCTCTGGTCAAAGCTCGCTTCGAGCCCGAGCGCGAACTCGCCCAGTGTATCGAGCATGCGGCGCGCTGGATGTGACTTCCTGGAGAAGAATTTCTTGTCGAGCACGGCGACTTTGACCACCGGAATCTGCAGCCGGCCGATCAGCGCTTTGAGCGCTTCGGGCACGCGCTCGTCGCCGAAGATCTGATCGAACAGCATGGCGACGATGTCGATGGTCACACCATCGGTCTGATCGACCTGATCCCCGAGGCCGGAGGACTTGAGGCTGCGGACCACGTTGGTCCTGCCCGAGATGAGCGCCGTGAGATCGATGCCCGACAAGCCGCCTGGCAGCGCCGCGACATCGCCGTGCTGAAGCCGGGTGAGCGAGCTGATCAGCTCGGCGCCCTGCAGATAACGCTGCGGCAGCGGGACGCCGTCTCCCGTCGGCGCGAGCGGTATGCCGCCCGGCATCCCGGCCCCCACGGGCACGCCGGGCAAGGCCGGTACACCGAAACCGCCTGCCGATCCGCTGGCGGGTGCTACCCCGCCATACGCCGCCGATGTTCCACCGCCGGCGCCTGCCGTCATGATCGGCGGGAAGCCTGGGACCTGTACCACACCAGCGCCCGGAACGCCGCCTGCCGCGCCGCCTGGGATGCCGGGCATGCCGGCCATACCGGCGCCCATCGGAGTCGCGTGTGCATTGCGAGCGAGCAGCGATTGCAGTACGGCGAACAAGTCCCCGTCGCCCGCGCCGGCTTCGCCGCCATAACCCGCTTCCGCGAAATCCGCGCCTGGCATTGCCATTGGCATACCCATTGCCGCCATGGGATTGACGCCGGGCATCCCGGCCATCCCGGGCGCCAGCGTGCCGCCGGAATCGGCGAGCCCCGCGGCTGGGTTCACGCCGGGCCGACGTCCGATCGCGCCCGCAGCGCGCCGGATGCCAAAGCGGATCTTGGGCAGAATCGAGCGCTGGATGAGCAGCGCATTGATGTCCTTGTAGATCGAGCGCACATCATCGAGGACGTGATCGTCGAACAGCTTGTGGAAGATCATGCGGATCTTCATGCTCGACTCGAGATTGCGGCAGGTCTGCTTCCAGGCACTGCACAGCGCCTGCGGGCTGAACGGATTGCCCTCGCCCTGCAGATTGGCGTCGCCGATCAGCACGCCGATGCGCTGATCGAGTGCGTTGAGCTCTTCCTCGCAATAGCGGCGCAGCTTCGCCGCCATGTCGTTTACCTTGAGCGTCTCCTCGAGGTCCTCATCGTT
>JBGQKF010000144.1:0-9468 GCA_041499435.1 Gammaproteobacteria bacterium | reverse complement strand
GTGGAAGATGAACGGCTTGAACAGCTCGAGCGCCATCTTCTTCGGCAATCCGCACTGATGCAGCTTCAGCTGCGGACCGACCACGATCACCGAGCGGCCCGAGTAGTCGACGCGCTTACCGAGCAGGTTCTGACGGAAGCGCCCGCCCTTGCCTTTGATCATGTCGGCGAGCGACTTGAGCGGACGCTTGTTGGCGCCGGTCATGGCCTTGCCGCGACGGCCGTTGTCCAGCAGCGAATCGACCGCCTCCTGCAGCATGCGCTTTTCGTTGCGCACGATGATCTCCGGCGCCTTCAACTCGAGCAGACGCTTCAACCGGTTGTTGCGGTTGATGACGCGGCGATACAGATCGTTCAGATCGGAGGTCGCGAAGCGGCCGCCATCCAGCGGAACCAGGGGACGCAATTCCGGCGGCAGCACCGGCAGCACTTCCATGATCATCCACTCCGGCTTGATACCGGACTTGTGGAAAGCCTCGAGCACCTTGAGGCGCTTGGCGATCTTCTTGATCTTGGTTTCCGAATCGGTGCCGTCGAGCTCCCGGCGCAACTGATCGATCTCGCGATTCAGGTCGATCTGGCGCAACAATTCACGGATGCCCTCCGCACCCATCTGTGCGGTGAACTCGTCGCCGAACTCTTCGACCTTCGAAAGATAATCGTCCTCCGACAGCAGCTGGCCGCGATGCAACGGGGTGAGGCCCGGGTTGACCACCACATAGGCTTCGAAGTAGAGCACGCGCTCGATGTCGCGCAAGGTCATGTCGAGCACCAGCCCCAGGCGCGAGGGCAGGCTCTTCAGGAACCAGATGTGCGCCACCGGGCTTGCCAGCTCGATGTGCCCCATGCGCTCGCGGCGCACCTTGGACAGCGTCACCTCGACTCCGCACTTCTCGCAGATCACGCCGCGATGCTTGAGCCGCTTGTATTTGCCGCACAAGCACTCGTAGTCCTTCACCGGACCGAAGATCTTCGCGCAGAACAAGCCGTCACGCTCCGGCTTGAACGTGCGGTAGTTGATGGTCTCCGGCTTTTTCACCTCACCGTACGACCACGAGCGGATCTTCTCCGGAGAAGCGAGCCCGATACGAATCGCATCGAATTCTTCTTCCTGAGTGACCTGCTTGAAAAGATCGAGTAATGCTTTCATTCCAATACCCCCTTAAGGAGTCAAGCCTGAGAACCTGGGAGTGAACGGCGTGCGACGGTTCGCCTCACGCCATTCGCCTCATGCCTCACGCAATCAATACCTCTCCAGATCGATGTCGATCGCGAGCGAGCGGATTTCCTTCACCAGCACGTTGAACGACTCCGGCATGCCGGCATCGATCTTGTGCTCGCCCTTGACGATGTTCTCGTACACCTTGGTACGACCGCTTACATCGTCCGACTTCACGGTCAACATTTCCTGCAACGTATAAGCGGCGCCGTAGGCTTCCAGCGCCCACACTTCCATCTCGCCGAAGCGCTGTCCGCCGAACTGCGCCTTGCCGCCGAGCGGCTGCTGAGTCACCAGGCTGTACGGTCCAGTGGAGCGGGCGTGCATCTTGTCGTCCACCAGGTGGTGCAGCTTCAGCATGTGCATGTAACCCACCGTGACGGCGCGGTCGAACGCCTCGCCGGTGCGACCGTCGTACAGCACAACCTGACCGGAACGGGGCAGGCCGGCGAGTTCGAGCATGGTCTTGATCTCATCTTCAGTTGCGCCATCGAACACCGGTGTTGCGAACGGCACACCGGCGCGCAGGTTGGTTGCCAGCTGAGTCACTTCCACATCGGTCAGCGAATCGATTTCTTCCGGGGCGCCGCTGGAGTTGTAGACCAGCGTCAGCGCCGTGCGCAGATCCGACACCTTCGCATTGTTCGAGCCGACCGCATGCAACAGATCGCCAATGCGCTGGCCGAGTCCTTTCGCTGCCCAGCCGAGGTGCGTTTCCAGGATTTGCCCCACATTCATACGCGAAGGCACGCCGAGCGGGTTCAGCACGATGTCCATCGGCGTGCCGTCAGCCATGTGCGGCATATCCTCGACCGGAACGATCTTGGAGATGACGCCCTTGTTGCCGTGGCGTCCCGCCATCTTGTCTCCGGGCTGCAGCCTGCGCTTGACGGCCAGATACACTTTCACCATCTTCTGCACGCCGGGCGGCAGCTCATCGCCGCTGGTGAGCTTCTTCTTCTTGGCCTCGAAAGCCTGGTCGAACTCGACGCGCTTCTGATCCAGACTGGCCTTGAGCTGTTCCAACTGGCTCGCGGCCTCTTCCGCGGCGAGACGAATGTCGAACCAGTGGAAGCGCTCGAGCTCATCCAAGAACGCCTTGGTGATCTTGGTGCCCTTCACCAGTTTCTTCGGTCCGTCATTGGCGACCTTACCGACCAGCAGGCGCTCGATACGACCGAAGGTATCGTCCTCGACGATGCGCAGCTGGTCGTTCAAATCCTTGCGGTAGCGTGCCAGCTCGTCGTCGATGATCTGCTGAGCACGCTTGTCGCGCTCGATACCTTCACGAGTGAACACCTGCACATCAATCACCGTGCCCGACATCCCCGAAGGCACGCGCAGCGAGGTGTCTTTCACGTCCGAAGCCTTCTCGCCGAAGATCGCGCGCAGCAGCTTCTCCTCGGGGGTCAGCTGCGTCTCGCCTTTGGGCGTGACCTTGCCGACCAGGACATCGCCCGCCTCGACCTCAGCGCCGATGTAGACGATCCCGGACTCATCCAGCCGGGACAACTGCGCTTCGGACAGGTTGGAGATGTCACGCGTGATTTCCTCGGGCCCGAGCTTGGTGTCGCGCGCAACCACCGACAACTCTTCGATATGGATCGAAGTGAAACGGTCGTCGGCCACCACGCGCTCGGATATCAGGATCGAGTCCTCGAAGTTGTAGCCGTTCCACGGCATGAACGCGACCAGCAGATTCTGCCCGAGCGCGAGCTCGCCCATATCGGTGGACGCGCCATCGGCGACGACATCGCTCCGTGCGATGAGCTCCCCGACTTTCAACACCGGCCGCTGATTGATGTTCGTGTTCTGGTTGGACCGCGTGTACTTCACCAGGTTGTAGATGTCGACCCCGACCTCGCCGGCGACGGTTTCCTCGTCATTCACCCGCACCACAATGCGGCTGGCGTCCACGTAGTCGACGACCCCGCCACGACGCGCCTGCACCGCCGTGCCGGAGTCCACCGCCACTGTACGCTCGATGCCGGTGCCTACCAGCGGCTTTTCCGGGCGCAGGCAAGGCACCGCCTGGCGCTGCATGTTGGAGCCCATCAACGCGCGGTTGGCGTCGTCATGCTCGAGGAACGGGATCAGCGAAGCCGCGACCGAGACGATCTGCGACGGCGCCACATCCATATACTCGATGCGATCGGGCCCGGCCATCATGAATTCGTTGTGATTGCGGCACGACACCAGCTCGTCGACAAATTTGCCTTTCTTATCCAAGGCGGCGTTCGCCTGTGCAATGACGAACTGACCTTCGTCGATCGCCGACAAGAACACGATCTGGTCGGTCACCCGCCCGCCTTCCACCTTCCGGTACGGCGTTTCCAGAAAGCCATACTCGTTGGTGCGGGCATACAGTGCGAGCGAATTGATCAGACCGATATTCGGACCTTCCGGCGTCTCGATCGGGCACACGCGTCCATAGTGGGTCGGGTGCACGTCACGTACCTCGAAGCCCGCGCGCTCGCGTGTGAGACCGCCTGGTCCCAACGCCGACACGCGCCGCTTGTGTGTGATCTC
Organism: Gammaproteobacteria bacterium; assembly: GCA_041499435.1. Lineage (GTDB taxonomy): Bacteria > Pseudomonadota > Gammaproteobacteria > Burkholderiales > SHXO01 > SHXO01. Next base: position 5,721 of record JBGQKF010000144.1, on the reverse strand, counting down.
GGACAGCGGGTTGGTCTGATCCATGAACTGCGAGAGCTGCGAGGATCCGAAGAACTCGCGCACGGCCGCCGACACCGGCTTCGCGTTGATGAGGTCGTGCGGCATCAGGTTCTCGGATTCCGCCTGCGACAAGCGCTCCTTCACCGCGCGCTCGACGCGCACCAGACCGGCACGGAACTGGTTCTCCGCGAGCTCGCCCACGGAACGGACACGACGATTGCCCAGGTGATCGATGTCATCGATCTCGCCGCGGCCGTTACGCAGGTCGATCAGGATCCTGATCACGGCGACGATGTCGTCGTTGGACAGCGTGCCCGGACCCGTCAGCTCGGTACGTCCGACGCGCCGGTTGAACTTCATGCGGCCCACGGCCGACAGATCATAGCGCTCTTCCGCGAAGAACAGCCCGTTGAACAGCGTGCGCACCGCGTCTTCCGTCGGCGGCTCGCCGGGGCGCATCATCCGATAGATCGCGACCTGGGCCGCCATCTGATCCTGCGTCTCGTCGATACGCATCGTCTGCGACAGGTACGGGCCTTGATCCAGATCGTTGGTGTAGGTGGTCTGGATCTTTTCGACGTTCGCGTCGAGCAGCTTCTTCAGCACGTCTTCGGTGATCTCGTCATTGGCCGAAGCGAGCACCTCGCCGGTTTCCTTGTCGACGATGTTGTGCGCGAGCACCTTGCCGAGGAGGAAATCATCGCTGACCGGATGCTTGTGCAGGCCAGCCGCTTCCATCTCGCGCACATGCTTGACGGTGATGCGCTTGTCCTTGGGCACGATCAGCTTGCCGGCCTTGGTCACGATGTCGAAGCGCGCGATCTCGCCGCGCATGCGCTCGGGCACCAGGTCGAACAAGATGCCATTCTTCTTGCTCAAGTGGAACGTGTCGAACTCGTAGAATGCCGCCAGCATCTGTTCGGGCGTCATGCCGATCGCCTTGAGCAGAATGGTGACCGGCATCTTGCGGCGGCGGTCGACGCGAAAGTACACGAAGTCCTTGGGATCGAACTCGAAGTCCAGCCAGGAGCCGCGATAAGGAATGATGCGCGCCGAGAACAGCAGTTTGCCCGAGCTGTGCGTCTTGCCGCGGTCGTGCTCGAAGAACACGCCCGGCGAGCGGTGCAGCTGGGAGACGATGACGCGCTCGGTGCCGTTGATGATGAACGAGCCGGTGGTCGTCATGAGCGGAATCTCGCCCATATACACCTCCTGCTCCTTCACCTCCTTCACCGTGGGCTTGGAGGCTTCCCGGTCCATGATGGTCAAGCGCACTTTCGCCCGCAGCGGCGAGGCGAAGGTAAGGCCGCGCTGCTGGCACTCCTTCACATCGAACGGCGGGATGCCGAGTTGGTAGCTGACGAACTCCAGCCGGGCGTTGCCGGAGTGACTCACAATCGGGAAAATGGAGGTGAACGCAGCCTGCAGCCCCTGATTCCGGCGCGCCTCGGCAGGGTTATCTGCCTGCAGGAACGCTGCATAGGAATCGATCTGGGTCGCCAGGAGGTAAGGCACTTGCAGAACGCTCGCCCGTTTCGCGAAGCTCTTGCGAATGCGCTTCCTTTCGGTGAAAGAGTAGGCCATAGTCACCTCGTGAGGTAAATTGAGCGGGGCACACCGCTTAAAGAAAAGAAATCAGCAGACGCGCAAGCGCGCCGGCAGGGCGTGCTCGCACCCGCCGCGCGCTTAGCTGCGCAGTTTCTGATTATTTTTCTCTGAAACCACCGGGCTGGCAGCGTCCCCGCGCCAGCCCGCTTAGCTAACTGCAAGCTGTGCTTACTTGATCTCGGCCTTGCCGCCGGCGTCGGTAAGCTGCTTCTGAAGATCTTCGGCATCCTTCTTGGAAATGCCCTCCTTGACAGGTTTGGGCGCGCCATCGACCAGATCCTTCGCTTCCTTCAAGCCCAGACCGGTCACTGCACGCACCACCTTGATGACGTTTACCTTGTTCTCGCCTGCCGCCGTGAGCAGCACGGTGAATTCAGTCTGCTCTTCGACCGGCGCGGCGGCGGCGGCCGCGGGGGCCGCCATCGACACGGTCGCCGCTGCTGCCGAAACGCCGAACTTCTCTTCCATGTCCTTGATGAGCTGCGAGAGCTCCAGAACACTCAGGCTAGAAATCGCGTCGAGAATTTCTGCTCTTGCCAATGCCATTTTTTGCTTCTCCTGATCCTAATCAGAATCGATTGACGTTAACGCTCATGCGTTGCCGTTATGCAGCCTGTTTTTCCTTCTGCTCGTGGAGCGCCGCCAGCGTGCGCACAAATTTGCCCGGTATCTCGTTGAGCGTTTGCGCAAGCTTCGCGACCGGCGCCTGCATGGTGCCCATGAGCTTTGCGAGCAACTCGGGGCGGCTCGGCATGCTGGCCAGGGTGGCGACTTCCTTCGCCGTCATCACCTGGTCGGGCATGGCGCCCGCCTTGATCACCAACTTGTCGTTGGTCCTCGCGAACTCATTGATCACCTTCGCGGCGGCCACCGGATCGGTCGAGATTCCGTACACCAGCGGCCCCACCATGTGCTTGGCGAGCCCGGCGAACGGCGTGTCCGATACGGCACGGCGTGCGAGCGTGTTCTTCAGGACGCGAAAGTAGACACCTGCGCCGCGCGCTTTCGCACGCAACAGGGTGATCTCTTTCACTTCCAGACTGCGATACTCGGCGAGCACGATCGCCTGAGCCTGCGCGACTTTCGCGCTGATCTCGGCGACGAGCGTCTTCTTCTGCTCCAGATTCAGACCCAAGGTCTATCTCCTTCGATTATGGAAGGCTTGCAAAGCAGCGGGTTTGCCGCCTGAAGCTCCCAAACAACCCGATACAGCGACCTTACGGATCAGGATTACCTCGCTCCGCCGCGTGAAACATGCACGCGGCATCGCGATATCAAACATTCCTGCTTTCGGGTACGCCATCTGCGTTGGGCATCAGGAGTCAGGCGTCAGGAATCAGGGGTCAGGAAAAACCAACAACGCTGACCTCGATTTCGGACTTCTCCTCCCGACAAATTGAGCCGTACGGCCCCAACGGTCTTTGACAACCCGCAACGCTCCGTACGAGCAACGCTGCGGCCCAAAGAATCGTTACTGCTGCGGCGTGGACAGACCGCTGTGATCCACGCGCACGCCCGCTCCCATGGTGCTGGAGAGCGAAACCTTCTTGACGTAAATACCTTTCTGTCCCGACGGCTTGGCCTTGTTCAGCGCATCGACCAAAGCCACCAGATTGGTCTTGAGCGCGTCCTCGGTAAATGAGGCGCGACCGATCGTGCATTGAACGATGCCGCCCTTGTCAGTGCGGAACTGCACCTGGCCGGCCTTCGCATTCTTCACGGCACCGGCAACGTCCTGGGTCACTGTCCCCACCTTCGGGTTGGGCATGAGTCCGCGGGGCCCGAGGATCTGACCGAGTTGCCCTACCACGCGCATGGCGTCAGGCGTCGCGATGGCAACGTCGAAGTCGATCTTGCCCTCTTTCACCTGCGCAGCGAGATCATCCAAACCCACCAGATCGGCACCCGCAGCTTTGGCAGCCTTGGCGGGCTCGCCTTGGGTGAATACCGCAACCCGTACCGACTTGCCGGTTCCCTGGGGCAAAACCAGCGAGCCGCGCACGACCTGGTCGGACTTCTTCGCATCGACGCCGAGATTTACGGCCACATCGATCGATTCATTAAATTTCGCGGTGGCGTTCTGCTTCACCAGCTTGATGGCGTCGTCCACCGGATAGGCCTTCGCACGGTCTACTTTCTCTTTCAGCGTTTTGAGCCGCTTGGAAACATGCGCCATGTCAGATGCCCTCCACTTCGACGCCCATGCTGCGAGCGCTGCCAGCTACCGTGCGCACCGCCGCGTCCAGGTCCGCCGCGGTCAGATCGGGCATCTTCGTCTTCGCGATCTGCTCGGCCTGCGCCCGCGTGAGCTTGCCCACCTTGTCGACGTGCGGCTTCGCGCTGCCCTTTTCCAACCCGATGGCCTTGCGGATCAGCACCGAGGTGGGCGGGGTCTTGATGATGAACGTGAAGCTCTTGTCCTGGTAGGCCGTAATCACGACCGGCAGCGGCAGGCCGGGCTCGAAGCTTTGGGTCTGCGCATTGAAGGCTTTGCAGAACTCCATGATATTGAGACCGCGCTGGCCCAGCGCAGGTCCAATCGGCGGGCTCGGGTTCGCCTTGCCCGCCGGCACCTGCAACTTGACGAAGCCGACTATTTTCTTAGCCAATTTTCTCTCCTTGCGGGTTCAAGCGGACGCACGTAGTTCCACGCCCTCCCCAGTTTTGTCGCCGGACGACGCCGCACCCATCAAGCGCCTCCTGCACCAACCCCATACATGCGAACCAGGGCATATGGGGGGCCATCATGCTTTTTCAACCTGACTGAAATCCAATTCCACCGGCGTCGCCCGCCCGAAGATCGAGACCGAGACGCGCAGCTTGTTCTTGTCGTAATTGACTTCCTCGACCGAGCCGTGAAAGTCTGTGAACGGGCCTTCTTTGACGCGTACGGCCTCGCCCACCTCGAACAGCACTTTGGGCTTGGGCTTCTCCACGCCTTCCTGGATCTGGTGCAGGATCGCCTGCACCTCTTTTTCGCTGATCGGCGTCGGTTTCATCGCCGAACCGCCCACGAACCCCGTGACCTTGGCGGTGTTCTTGACCAGGTGCCAGGTGTCGTCGGTCATTTCCATCTCGACCAGGACGTATCCGGGGAAGAACTTGCGCTCGCTGATGCTCTTCTGGCCGCTCTTCATCTCGACCACTTCTTCCACGGGCACCATGATCTGACCGAACTGCTCCTGCATTCCAGCCCGCTCGATGCGCTCTTTCAACGCGCGCGCCACGCTCTTCTCAAAACCCGAGTAGGCGTGCACCACGTACCACTTCTTGCTCATCAGGCTTCCCGCCCTATGAGGATGCGCACCAGCCAGACCAGGGAGGCATCCACGAGCCACAGGAACACCGCCATCACCAGCACGAACGCCACGACCACGGCGGTGGTCTGCAACGTTTCCTTGCGGGAGGGCCAGACAACTTTCTTGGTTTCAGTAATCGAATCCTGGCAGTAAACAAAGAAATCCTTCCCTGGCTTGCTGGTCCAGCCGAGGCCGAGGGCCACGACCACCGCGACCAGGAGCGCGCCGAGACGCGCCACGAGCGGGCCGTTGGCAAGAACGTAGAACGCGACGACCCCCGCGACAGCGACCAGCCCGGCGACTGCGAGCTTGGCTTTGTCCTGAGATGTCATAAGCGAAGGCGACGCCGACAAGTTTCACTACTCCGCGAAAAGGGTTGCTGAATAATCCGGTATGGCAGGCCAGGAGGGTCTCGAACCCCCAACCTTCGGTTTTGGAGACCGACGCTCTACCAATTGAGCTACTGGCCTATCTAAATTCCGTGATACGTGATTCGTGAATCGCGATTCGTGACGTCTCGCACTTCACTCTTCACTCCTTTACTCGATAACTTTCGACACCACCCCCGCGCCCACCGTGCGTCCCCCTTCGCGTATGGCGAAGCGCAAGCCGTCTTCCATCGCAATCGGTACGATCAAGGTCACGGTGATGGCCACGTTGTCCCCGGGCATCACCATCTCGGTGCCCTGCGGCAGCTCCACACTGCCGGTCACGTCGGTGGTGCGAAAGTAAAACTGCGGCCGGTAGCCGTTGAAAAACGGCGTGTGCCGACCGCCTTCTTCTTTGGACAGCACGTACACCTCGGCGGCAAATT
>JBGQKF010000143.1:0-9476 GCA_041499435.1 Gammaproteobacteria bacterium | reverse complement strand
GGCGGGAGAGTTGTCGCGCACGATCCAGGCCATGTCGCCGGTGCAAAGCGCCCGCGTACATCTGGCGATTCCACGTCCCAGCGTGTTCGTGCGCGAGCAGCAGCGGCCAAGCGCCTCGGTGCTGGTGAGCCTTTATCCCGGCCGCCGGCTCGAGGAGGCGCAGGTGAGCGCGATCCAGCATCTGGTCGCCTCCGGTGTGCCCGAGTTGTCCGCGCGTAGCGTTACTGTGGTCGATCAAGCCGGCAATCTGCTGTCCGTGAATGGGGACGCGCCCTCGGCTGGGGGGCTGGACGCGACCCAGCTCAAGTATCGGCATACCCTCGAGGCGGCATATGGCGCTCGCATCGAAAATATCCTCACGCCGCTTCTGGGTCGTGAGAATGTGCGTGCGCAGGTAGCTGCCGACCTGGATTTCTCCCAGGTCGAGCAGACCTCAGAGATCTTCAAGCCGAATCCCGGTGCACCGGAACAGACGCTGCGCAGTCAGCAGACCATCGAAACCACCAGCAGCAATCCCACCGGCCCAACTGGAATTCCCGGCGCGCTGTCGAATCAGCCACCGGGGGCGGCCAGTGCTCCGCTCACAGCGCCCGCTCCTGCAGCACCAGCTTCGACTGCCACCAGTGCCCCGCCGCCGGCGACCAGTTCCCATCGCGAGACGACAGTCAACTACGAGGTGGATAAAACCATCCGTCATATCCGTAACGAGGTAGGCGCGGTCAAGCGCCTGTCGGTTGCTGTGGTGGTGAATCAGCGCCGCACCGTGGACAAGGACGGCAAGGTGACCCTGAGCGCGCTCACCGAGCAGGAGATGACGCAGATCGGCGATCTGGTGCGCGAGGCGATGGGCTTCAGCAAGGATCGCGGCGACACCGTGAACGTCGTCAACGCGCCGTTCAACGCTCCGGAAGTGGCAGCAGCCGCCACCGCGGAACCGCCGATCTGGCGCGACTGGTTGACGCCGGCCAATCTGATCGAATGGGCGAAATACGCACTCGTGGGCGTCGTCGTGCTCTATCTCTGGTTCGGGTTCCTGCGGCCGACGCTGCGCGATCTGATGCAGGTGGGGAGGACCGAGCCCACCATGAGCGGATTCGGCGAGGGGGGCGGAACGGTTTCGGCAATAGCGCCCATGGGTTCTGCCCCGACGCAGGCGGGGTTCGAGACTGACCTGCAGGCGGCGAGAGACCTCGCACGCCAGGATCCGCGCATCGTCGCCAATGTGGTGAAGGACTGGGTCGGACGCGAATGAGCGAGGACGGCGTACAACGCAGCGCCATTCTGCTGATGTCGCTCGGCGAGGAACAGGCGGTGGAAGTCTTCAAGCATCTCGGCCCGCGCGAGGTGCAGAAGCTGGGCAGCGCGATGGCGAAGCTGGCCAACGTGACACGCGCGCAAGTCGCGAACGTGCTGCGCGAGTTCCACCAGGAGGCCCAGCAGCAGACCTCGATCGGCTCGGCGCCCGATGAGTACCTGCGCAGTGTGCTTACCCGTGCTTTGGGCAACGACAAGGCCGCCGCGCTGATCGATCGCATTTTGCAAGGCAACGACAATGCCGGCATCGAGAGTCTGAAGTGGATGGACTCGGCCTCGGTGGCCGAGCTCATCAAAGGCGAGCATCCGCAGATCATCGCTACCATTCTCGTCCACCTCGACCCCGACCAGGCCGGAGAGGTGCTGGCGCGGTTGAACGAGCGTGTGCGCAACGATGTGGTGTTGCGCATCGCCACTCTGGAGGGCGTGCAGCCCTCGGCGATGCGCGATCTGAACGACGTGCTGAGCCAGCTTCTGTCGGGTTCCGACCAGCTCAAGAAGAGCGCACGCGGCGGGATCGATGCGGCCGCTGAGATTCTCAACAACCTGGGCGCCACGATCGAAGCGACCGTGACTTCGCACCTTCGGGAAGTCGATCCCGATCTCGCGCAGAAGATCCAGGACAAGATGTTCGTGTTCGACAACCTGCTGGATCTCGATGACCGCGGCATCCAGCTGCTGCTGCGCGAAGTGCAATCGGAGACGCTGGTGGTAGCGCTCAAAGGTACCAGCGAGCCGCTGCGCGAAAAGATCTTCAAGAACATGTCGCAGCGGGCTGCCGAGATGCTGCGCGATGACCTGGATGCCAAGGGGCCGGTGCGCTTGTCGGAAGTCGAGGCGGAGCAGCGTGAGATTCTGCGCATCGTGCGGCGGCTGGCCGAGGAAGGCCAGATCGTGATGGGCGGCAAAGGAGACGAAGGCCTTGTCGAGTAGGATCATTCCCAAAGAGATGCTGAGCGCGCCGCCGCGCAAAGCCAAGCTCGACGAATTCTCCACTACGGGGTGCAAGTTGCAACCGGAGAAGGTCCGACCTGCGCCCGCAGCCGAGGATCATGCGCTGGCGCGCGTGCGCGAAGAAGCGTATCGCCAGGGTATGGCGGCAGGACGGCAGGAGGCTGCGACGCAGACCGATGCCGAGCGCGTCGCGCTCAAGCAGCTCTCCGAGTCGTTCCGGGAAATGATGCAGGAGCTCGAGCAAGGGCTTGCCAACGATGTATTGTCGATGAGCTTGGAACTCGCCAAGTTAATCGTGCGCCAGTCGGTGCGCGTCAAGCCCGATCTGGTGTTGAGCGTTATCCGGGAAGCGGTGTCCAGCCTCACGGGCCTGGACGAGCACACCACTATCCATCTGCATCCAGCCGATGCCGCGTTACTGCGCGACGTCGCAGGCGAGGATCCGATGTTCGCCAGCCTGCCCTGGAAGATCATCGACGATGCACGCATCGAGCGCGGCGGCTGCCGTCTGGAAACCGCAACCACCGAAGTCGACGCGACGCTGGACACGCGCTGGCGGCGTGTGATCGCTGCGCTCGGACGCGAGGATTCGTGGATCGACATTACCTTGTGATGCTCGGCGCACGCTCGTGAGCCGCATTCGCCGCTGGCACCGCTACTTCGAGGATTGCAAGGCCGCGATACGCGGCAGCCAGCCGTTCACCGTGAGCGGGCGTCTGACGCGCGTGGCCGGTCTGGTGATGGAAGCGGTGGGGCTCAAGCTGGCGGTGGGCAGCAGCTGCTTTGTGATGACCCCGAGCGGCCAGCGCGTGGACGCCGAGGTTGTGGGCTTTTCCGGCGATCGGTTGTTTCTGATGCCGTCGACCGATATCTACGGGCTCAAGCCGGGCGCTGTAGTGGTCCCGGTGGATCCAGTCGTGACTCGTGTCCCGCACCTGGGCGAGGATTTCGTGCCGCGCCGGCGTGCCGAAGATCGCGCGAAGCAGGTGTCGGTTGGCCTTGGCTTGCTGGGCCGGGTGGTCGATGGGGCCGGGCGCGCCCTCGATGATCGCGGCCCGTTGGTGCTCGACCGCTACGTGCCGCTGCACAGCCGTCCCTTCAATCCGCTCGAGCGCGAGCCGATCCGCAAAGTCCTCGATGTTGGCGTGCGTGCGATCAACGCGCTGCTCACGGTCGGGCGCGGTCAGCGGCTCGGTCTGTTTGCCGGCAGCGGTGTGGGCAAGAGCGTTCTGCTCGGCATGATGGCGCGCTACACGGCGGCCGATATCGTGGTGGTCGGCTTGATCGGTGAGCGCGGGCGTGAGGTGCGCGAATTCGTGGAGAACATCCTGAGCGCCGAAGCGCTTGCCCGGTCGGTGGTGGTTGCGGCGCCAGCCGACTCACCGCCGCTGTTGCGCATCCACGGAGCCGCCTATGCCACCGCCGTCGCGGAGCATTTTCGCGACCAGGGCAAGCACGTTCTGCTGATCATGGACTCGCTCACCCGCTTCGCCATGGCGCAACGCGAGGTCAGTCTGGCGATCGGCGAACCGCCCGCCACCAAAGGCTACACGCCGTCGGTGTTCGCCAAGCTGCCGCAGCTGGTGGAGCGCGCCGGTAACGGACCCGATGAGCGCGGCTCGATCACCGCGTTCTACACGGTGCTCACCGAGGGCGACGATCCGCAGGACCCGATTGCGGATGCCGCGCGCGCCATACTCGACGGGCATATCGTGCTCACGCGCGATCTGGCCGATCAGGGACACTATCCGGCCATCGATATCGAGGCTTCCATCAGCCGCGCCATGACCGAGCTCCTCTCCGAGGCCGAGCTGGAAGACGCGCGCAGGTTCAAGCAGCTGTTCTCGGCGTACCGGCGCTCACGCGACTTGATTGCAGTGGGCGCATATGTACGCGGCAGCGATCCACTGCTCGACCGCGCGATCGCGTTATTTCCGCACCTGACGACGTTCCTGCAACAGGATCTGCTCGAGCGCTCGCCGGTGCTCGACGCACGCCGCGCTCTGCATGAGCTCATCGCTTCATAATCGGGAGCACGCGTGAATGGCTCAACCGTTTCGACTGCAGGTGTTGCTCGACCTGGCACGCGATCGACTGGAGGCAGCAAGCGGCGAGCTGCAGCGCTTGCGCCAGCAGTGGGGCGAGGCGCAGACCAAGCTCGATCAGCTGAGCGGCTATCAGAGCGAATATGCCGGCGCATTGCAGGAGCGCCTGAGTGCGGGCATACCCGCGCATCTGCTGTCCGACTATCGGTTGTTCCTGGATAAGCTCGCGCGCGCCATCCGTGCGCAGGGAGATGAGGTTGAGCGCCGGCGCATAGCGTGGGAGCAGGCCCATGTGCGCTGGCTCAGCTTGCGCCAGCGGGAGCAGGCGCTGGAAGTTCTGCTGCAACGGCATCGGGCCATGCAGGCGCTCCACGAGTCGCGCCGTGAGCAGAAGCAACAGGACGAGTTTGCGCTCAAGAGCGCGAAGGAAAACCCCGTGCAGCGGTGACTCGCCCCGGTGGCATGCCGCTTGCAGACAGGACTGTGTCGCCAAAGGGATGATGCGTCCACCATGTCTGCTCTGCAGTCTCTGCCATCTGCCGCAATAGCGTCCGGCCAGGTTACATCGACCTCCGCCGCTGCCGCGGACGGGCCTCAGGACGTGTCATTCGCGGCCGTGCTGAGCGCTCAGCTCAGTCTGTCGAGCGCTCCTCAGCCCGCATCGCTGATCGCGGGTGTCGACATGCCGGTGCCCGAGGATAAGCCGGAGCAAAAGGCGTTACCACCGCACGCCGCATCAGATCCGGCCGCGCTGGACTCGTCTGCGGGCCTGCCTCCAGTGCCTCTCGCCTTGTCGATCGTGCCTGTGCAGCCGGCGGTGATAGCCGACCAGGGGCAGCATGCGGAGCAGGAACCTGCAGCGGCCCCAGCCGATCGATCCATGATTGTCAGCAAGGTGCTCCTGCCGTTAACTGAGAAGACGCCGCAGGCAGAACCCGATCTCGCCGAGAAGGTTCTCCCGGTGCCCGCACTCGCGACGGCGGACGCCCCCGAACCGGCAAGCTTTGCCGCCGCCCTGCAATCTTTGCCAGGGGCTGCGCAGGAGGCCCGGCGGCACGATCAACCGGTGATGGCAGGCGACGCGGCACCCGCATCGCCTGCAGCGGCGATCATGGCTGCTGCGCCTGAGCTGAAAGCCGAAGCCGCGCATCGCGAGCCCGCGCTCACCACGAGCGTCCCGGTCCCGATGCAAGATACGCGCTGGGGCGAGGCCTTCTCGGAGCGGGTGGTCTGGGTCACGGGACAGCAGGTGCAAACGGCGCAGATTCACGTCGAGCCCCCCCAGCTCGGCCCGATCGAGGTGCGCGTGTCGATCGTCAACGATCAGGCGAATCTGTTGTTCACCGCCCCGCATGGGGTGGCACGCGATGCGATTCAAATGTCATTGCCGCGGCTGCAGGAGATGTTGTTGGACAGCGGCCTCACGCTCGGTAATGTCTCGGTGGGTGCGCACACGCCCGGCAATGATCAAGGGCGTTACCGCGACAGTCCGGCCGCCTCTGGGTCCGCTACCAGGGAGGTTGGCATCGACTCGAGCGGCAGACAGTCAATCACGGCGCTGCGCCGCGGAGTGGGACTCGTCGACCTGTTCGCCTAGCCGGGTCAGCCTGTGGTTCCGGGATTTTGCGGCTTTTCGAGGGGCAGGCGACCGAACGTGCTCACGTTCGCGCTTTAACGGCCGATATTGGCTGTGAATGCGTGCAGTGCATCCTTACATTCCTGCGCAAAGTCGAGGACATTGAATGGTCAAACATAGCGAGACGCCCGCTGAGGGCGAAGACTCCGGCAAGTCGAAGAAAAGACCGCTGATCATGATCGGCGTGGTGGCGGTACTTGCTCTGCTGATCGGTGGCGGGGCCGCGTGGTTTTTCATGGGGCATAAAAGCGAGCCGCATGCAGCAGCCGGGTACGCTAAACCCAAACACGCTGCTGGCGGACCTGTTTTCGTGACGCTGGAGCCGTTCGTGGTCAATCTCGCCGGCGACGTGCAGCACTATCTGCAGGTCGGTATCGATCTGCGTGTGGTCGATGGTCATGTGCCCGATCAAATCAAGGTCCACTTGCCGGAGATCCGCAACGCCGTTCTGCTGCTGCTCTCGAGCAAGAGCGTCGAAGACCTGAGCAGCATAGAGCAGAAAAACCGCCTGCGCGATGAGATCCGCGAGGCGGTGAACAAGCCGCTGGGCATCAACACCCCCGCTCCCAAACCGAATCCGACAACCGATGCCGCGAAGCCCGAGGGCATCGGCGAGGCCCAGGCCGCCGAGCACCCCGCACCAAAACTCGAAAGCGCCAAGGCCGAAGAGCACAAGACCGATGAGGAAGCCGGGGTGGTAGAAGTGCTGCTCACCTCGTTCGTGATTCAGTGATCGCGCCGCGGCCCCGGCCCGGGGGGCGAGTGCCGCACAAACAGAGCGGCAAGTGCGCAACAATGCGCGACATGTGCAGCGGCATGTGGTAATTTTCCGATTGTGGCCGAAGACATACTGTCTCAAGAGGAAGTCGACGCGCTGTTGCGCGGGGTGAACGGCGAAGCCGAGGAGCAGGCGCCGGCAGAGGACACCAAAGCAGTGCGCCCCTACGACATCGGCCGTGAGGAGCGGATCGTCCGCGGGCGCATGCCCACGCTCGAGTTGATCAACGAGCGATTCGCGCGGCTGCTGCGCATCGGGCTATACAACTTCATGCGCAAGACCGCCGAGATCTCGGTCGGCCCAGTGCGCGTGCTGAAGTTCAGCGAGTTTGTACGCAACCTGGTCGTACCGACCAATCTCAATCTGGTGCAGGTCAAGCCGCTGCGCGGTACGGGGCTGATGGTGTTCGAGCCCACGCTCGTATTCCAGATCGTGGACAGCCTGTTCGGCGGCGACGGGCGCTTCCATACGCGGGTCGAGGGCCGGGACTTTACACCCACCGAGATGCGCATCATCCAGCGCCTGCTGAAACTCGTCTTCGAGGAATATGCAAAGGCCTGGAAGCCGAGCTACGAGCTCGAGTTCGAGTACGTGCGCTCGGAGTTGAACACGCAGTTCGCCAATATCGCCACCCCCAGCGAAGTAGTGGTGACGACTACGTTCAGCATCGATCTGGGTGCCGGGAGCGCGGATTTTCACATGTGTATGCCCTATGCTATGCTGGAACCGATCCGCAATGTAATCTACAGCGCGATCCAGGCGGATCGCTCGGACAGCGATCAGCGCTGGCTTGCGCTGCTCTCACAGCAGGTTTATGGCGCAGAGGTTGAGCTGGTGGCGAACCTCGCTCACGCTGATGTGAATATCGGGCAACTGATGGCGCTGCAGCCCGGCGATGTGATCTCGCTCGATCTGCCCGATCTGGTCCGCGCGGAGATCGACGGTGTGGCGGTGCTCGAAGGCCGCTACGGCGTCATGAACGGCCACTACGCGCTCAAAGTCGAGAAGCTGCTCAGCGGGCGGACCGGTGGAGGCGGGGATGGCGGATGACGTCAAGAACGATGTGAGCGCCGACGACTGGGCCGCCGCAATGGCGGAGCAGAAAGGTGCACCGGCGCAGTCGCGTGTTTTTCCGGAGCTGGTGCCGGACGCTGCGGCCGCAGCAGCAGGCGGCCGCCTCGACATGGTGCTGGACATTCCGGTGCAGCTCACGGTCGAGCTCGGGCGCGCCAAAATTGCGATCCGCAATCTCCTGCAGCTCGCGCAAGGCTCCGTGGTCGAGCTCGACCGTCTGGCCGGCGAGCCGATGGACGTACTGGTGAACGGCTGCCTCATCGCGCAAGGCGAGGTGGTGGTGGTAAACGACAAATTCGGGATTCGCCTGACCGATGTCATCTCGCCGGATGAGCGGATGCGTCGACTCAACCGATGAACGGCGCACTATGGCGCCCCCCATCACGATTGACTAACTTTCGCGCCTGCGCGTGAAAGCGCCTGTATTCAGCGTCCTGTTCCTCCTGGCAGTGCCTCGTGCGCTATCCGCCGCCGCGACGCCGGCCGATAGCAGCCTTCCCGCCACTGGCTTTCTGCAGGTGCTGATTGCGCTCGGCCTGGTGCTCGCTGCCATTGCCGCCTTCGCGTGGCTCCTGCGCCGTTTGACACCCGGCTCCATCGGCACGCGCGGGTCACTGCGCATCGTCGGCGGTGCCATGGTCGGTCCCAAGGAGCGCGTGGTGCTGATCGAGATCGGCGACACGTGGCTGCTCCTCGGGGTGGCTGCGAGCAATGTGAGCCTCCTGCACACTTTGCCCAAGCCGCCGCAAAGCGCAGCGAAGGAAGGCGAGCCGGCTGCCCCGGGCTTCTCCGGGGCGTTGCTGGAGGCGCTCGCCCAGCGGCGCAGGAAGAGCTGACGTGCGCTGGTTGCCGTTCTTGCTTCTGCTCACGCTCAGTTCGAGCGCTGCTGCGCAGTCTGCCTTGCCCGCGGTCACCGTGACGCCGGGCCCGGGCGGGTCGCAGACCTATACGCTCACCATCCAGACGCTGCTGTTTCTCACCTCGCTTACGTTCCTGCCAGCCGTGCTGCTGATGATGACGTCATTTACGCGGATCATCATCGTGCTGTCCTTGTTGAGACAGGCGCTGGGCGCGGTGCAGGCCCCGCCCAACCAGGTGCTGGTCGGCCTGTCGCTGTTTCTCACTTTCTTTGTCATGTCGCCGGTCCTCGAGCGCATGTACACGGAAGCATACGTGCCGTTTTCCGATCGGCGCATCGGCTTCAATGATGCGGTGGACCGGGCGGCCGTGCCGCTCAAGCAGTTCATGTTGCGGCAGACGCGCGAGTCGGACATCGCCGTGTTCGCCAAGCTCGCCAATCAGCCGCAAATGAATGGTCCCGAAGACGTGCCGATGAAGGTCCTGGTGCCCGCGTACGTGATCTCGGAGTTGAAGACCGCATTCCAGATCGGCTTCGTGGTGTTCATTCCGTTCCTGATCATCGATCTGGTGGTGGCGAGCGTGCTGATGTCGATGGGTATGATGATGCTCTCGCCGGTGATCATCTCGCTGCCGTTCAAGATCATGCTGTTCGTGCTGGTCGACGGGTGGAACCTGATGGTGGGCTCGCTGGTGCGCAGCTTCTACACGTAAGGTCGCGATGACGCCCGAGATGGTGATGAATCTGGTGCGGCAGGGCTTGGAAGTCACGATTCTCGTGTCGGCGCCGCTGCTGCTCACTGCACTGGTGACCGGG